>CAZEAX010000119.1:0-11552 GCA_964510405.1 uncultured Streptomyces sp.
CAGATCGCCGCCGAGGAACTCGATGTTCCGCTCGCGCGCGTCACGATGATCTCGGGCGACACCGGCCGGACCCCGAATGAGGGGCAAACTGCCGGCAGCCAATCGATCGAGCAGAGCGGCACCGCGCTGCGCATGGCGGGCGCCGAGGTGCGCGCCCTGCTCGTTGACCTCGCCGCCGTGAAGCTCGGTGTTGCCGCCGATACGCTCAAGGTCACGGATGGCGTCATCCATGCGCCTGACGGCCGCAAGGTCGGCTACGGCGAGCTCGCCGCGCAAGCGGACCTCAAGCGCGAGGCAACCGCGAAGGTGCGGCCGAAGCCGCCCGCGCAGCACAAGATTGTCGGCAAGTCCGCGCCGCGCCGCGACATCCCGGCCAAGGTGACGGGCGGCGCCGCCTTCGTGCAGGACATGCGTCTTCCCGGCATGGTGCATGGCCGCGTGGTGCGGCCGCCGCGCTATGGCGCCAGGCTCGACAACTTCGACGAGGCCAGGATCAAGGCCATGCCAGGCGTCATCGCGGTGGTGCGTGACGGCAACTTTCTCGGCGTGGTGGCGAAGCGCGAGGAGCAGGCCATCAATGCACGGCTCGTGCTGATCGAGTTCTCCAAGTGGTCGGGCGGCTCCGAGTTGCCGGATCCGGCGAAGATGTACGAGCAGCTCATGTCCCTGCGCAGCGAGGACAGGGTGATCAGCGAGAAGGACGCGCCCGTACCGGCCGGCGCCAAGGCGATCGAGGCGACGTACCATCGGCCCTATCAGGCGCATGCCGCGATCGCGCCCTCCTGCGCGCTGGCCGAGTTCAAGGACGGCAAGCTTGCGGTCTGGACGCACAGCCAGGGCGTCTTTCCGCTACGCGCCACCATCGCCAGGGCGCTCGGCATGCAGCCGCGCGACATCCGCTGCATCCACGCTGAAGGTGCCGGCTGCTACGGCCACAACGGCGCCGACGATGTCGCCTTCGACGCTGCCATGCTGGCGCGAGCCGTCAATGGGCGGCCGGTGCGGTTGCAATGGATGCGTGACGACGAGTTCAAGTGGGAGCCTTACGGCCCCGCCATGACCATGAAGGTCAAGGGCGCCGTCGCCGGCGGCCGCGTGGTCGACTGGACCTACGACGTCTGGAGCCAGAGCCACAACATGCGGCCGGGCGATCCCGACGGTATCAACCTGCTCGGAAGCTGGTACCTCGCCGATGCGAAGCAACCCGGGCCGGCGCGCCATGCCGCGCAGCCGAACGGTGCAGGCGACCGCAATGCCATCACGCTCTACGATTTCCCGCGCCAGCGCACCACGCACCACCTGATCATGGACAATCCGGTGCGTACCTCGGCGCTGCGCACGCTCGGTGCATATGCCAATGTGTTTGCGATCGAGTCCTTCATGGACGAGCTCGCGGCCGCCGCCGGCATCGACCCGGTGGCGTTCCGCCTCGCGCACATCAGGGACGAGCGCGAGCGCGCCGTGATCGAGGCCGTAGCCAGGGCCGCCGCCTGGAAACCCGGCGAGAAGGGCGATGGCCGGCGCGGCCGCGGCATCGGTTATGCGCGCTACAAGACCGTTGCCACCTACACTGCGGTGATCGCCGAGGTTGAAGTCAATCGCACCACCGGCATCGTCAAGGTGCCGCGCATCTGGGTCGCCGCCGATGCCGGGCAGATCATCAATCCCGACGGCCTGACCAATCAGATCGAAGGCGGCGTCATCCAGTCGATGAGCTGGACTCTGCACGAGCATGTACGGTTCGACCGCAACGGGATCCTGTCGGAAGACTGGATGAACTATCCGATCCTGACCATGGCGGACGTCCCCGGGGTCCAGACCGTGCTGATCGACCGGCCGAACGAACGTGCGCTCGGCGCCGGCGAGGCCGCGCAAGGGCCGACGGCGGCCGCCATCGCCAACGCGTTCGCAGCGGCGACCGGCAAGCGTCTCCGCGAGTTGCCCCTGACGCCCGAGCGGGTGAAGGCGGCTCTGGGGTCGCCGTTGGTCGGCACGCCCTTGAATACGGTTCGGTATCCTGTTGACGCTGCTTCTGATTTTGGCGAGCAGGGCCGGTGATGGGTTGGCATGGGCGGAGCGGAACACAAACGCGCGCTCCGCTTGGTCCAACTCATCGAACGCCGGCACGGGCGCTCGCCAGACCTGGCAAGGCAGCATATACTTTCACTTTCGTTCGCAGTTGTTTCCGTCGTTGTGTTATTAGTAACACGATCACACTCCAAGGAGGATCCAATGGATTCGAAACAAAAGAGCCGTAGAGAGCTCCTCAAGACCGGCGCTGCGCTGGCCGGTGGAATCACGTTCGGCGCAGTGGGTAAGGCCAACGCGCAGGGTGACCTTCCGCCAACTCCGACCAGCGAAAACGCCTCGCCGATGATCCACGGCAGCAAGGAGCTGATCGAATACGGCCAGCGTTCCAAATACGTGACCTCGGTGCGCGTACAGCACCCCATCGGGGGCAGGCCGTCACCCGACGTGTTTGGCAAGGTGTTCCACGTGGCCTCGCCGTTGCAGGATTCTGTCGGCGTGATCACACCATCGTCGCTGCACTATATCGCGACGACCCGCGGCTCCTTCATGCCGGACATCGACCCCAAGCAGCACACGCTGACGATACACGGCGAGGTGGATCGGCCCCTCACCCTCACCATGGACGACATAAAACGCTTCCCGTCGGTCACCCGCCTGCATTTCATCGAGTGTGCGGGAAACCGGCACACCCCGAAGCAAAAGACCGTGCAGGATACGCACGGGATGACGAGTTGCTCCGAATGGACAGGCGTGCTGCTTTCCACGCTGCTCAAGGAGTGCGGCCTGAAAAGCAGCGCGAAATGGTTCGTCGCCGAAGGCGCCGAGGAAGTGAAGGGCGCATCGAGTATTCCCATCGCCAAGGGGATGGACGACTGCATCATCGCCTACGGCCAGAACGGCGAGCCCGTGCGGCCGCAGCACGGGTTTCCACTGCGCATCATGGTCCCCGGTTTCGAGGGCATCTACCACACCAAGTATCTGCGGCGCATCAAGGTCACCAAAGAGTTTTACATGAACTACAACGAATTCGGGCATCTGACGCGGACAGACAAAGTGCTTGCGCTCGGCGAGAGTATCGGACCCAAGTCGGTTATTACCTACCCGTCCGGCACACAGCGGCTGCCGGGCCCCGGATTCTATGAGATCAGCGGGCTGGCCTGGTCCGGTGGTGGCGCCGTCAAGACGGTGGAAGTATCCACCGATGGCGGAAAGAAGTGGAACCGCGCCGAGTTCAAGAACACGCCGCAGCGCATGGCGCACGTCCGCTTCGCTTACCAATGGAAGTGGGATGGAACGGAGACGGTGATTATGTCGCGCACCACCGACGACATCGGGCAGAGGCAGGCGCTGCGCGAGGAGATCGCCGAGTGGTGGAAAGTACCCATCGAGCGGGACTACCGGGTGCCCGGGCTCGACAACAGCGTTATGCCCTGGAAAATCGCCAAAGACGGGAGCGTGACCAATGGACTCGCTTAAATTTGTCACGGCGTCCCTGCTCCTCGGGAGTCTCCTGGGGGGCACTGCGTTCGCGCAGTCGCCCACCTATGGCGTAGGGCGCACGCCGACCGCAGAAGAACTCCGCC
Organism: uncultured Streptomyces sp.; assembly: GCA_964510405.1. Lineage (GTDB taxonomy): Bacteria > Pseudomonadota > Gammaproteobacteria > Burkholderiales > SG8-41 > PALSA-1004. The sequence continues at coordinate 3,615 of CAZEAX010000119.1, forward strand.
GCATGGATATCTCGATCAGTCCTACGGGAGAGGAACTCCCTCCCGGCCGCGGCACTGTCAAGGAAGGCGCACAGGTCTTCGTGCAGAAGGCGTGCATCGGCTGCCATGGCGCAGGGGGGGTGGGGGGACTGGCGCCCAACCTGGTATCGAAAAAATCCGCAGATAACGTCTGGAAACAGGACCGCGTCCTGCCACTGCGCGCGCCGTATGCGACGATAGTGTGGGATTTCATCAATCGCGGCATGCCACTCGGGCTGGAGGGGACTCTGAAGCCCGATGAAGTCTACTCGTTGACGGCTTACCTGCTCTTCCTCAACAAGGTGATCCCGGAAGACCAGGTACTCGACAAACAAAGTCTGCCGAAGGTCAAGATGCCGATTGGCGATGAGTTCGGCAAGCCGCCGCGCGAGTTCAAGCTCAACGCGCCAAGGCTTGAGGGTTACCCCTACTAGTCTTACTAACTAAAGAACGTCCGTGTGCACGTGTCGCCGCGGAGGCGGAGCGTGTTATCGTGCCTTCCAAACTTCCGCGCCTGACCGAAAGCCGACATTCGACGATTGCGTTGACCGGCGCGCAGATTCATCGCGCGTCCGATCGCGAACGCTTTGTCAGCCCCCAATAGCCAGCGATGCAACTGTTCTTCCCCCACGCCTCGCTGATCTGGAAGATCAAGTCGACCCGACACCTTTTGTTAGTCAGGGCGGTTCAGAACAGCCGGTGAGCGCGGCTCACTCCAGGCATTCACTTTCCCGATAACAAAAGTGACCGTGCCGCCATTCGGGTAACGCCAAAATGCGATGGTGCCACCGTCTACCTGTTCGGGATCGCCAAGTATTTTTTGCGCATCGCTAATGCTCATGTCGTTGGCCAACTTTTTCCAGTTCGCTAACGACTTCCAACCGTCGCCCGGTGTTACAGGTTTCCCGGTATTACTCGTTCCTGGCAAAACAGCCGAGCAGATGCTATTTACCAATTCAATGCCGCGTGATTGTGTCTTCCAGAATCCTAAACCCTCACCTATTGCCAAAGTCAATCCAATTGCAAGAAGACTTGCAGAGGCGAAGAGTGCAATTTGCTTGTTTGTCTTCAAGGCGCCAGGGACCTAACGATCGGACGGCACGCCCGCTTGCCTGATAACAAAGCCATGCGGGCTGACAAGGCCGTCTTGCTTGATAATAAAGTGCCGTGCTGGATAACAAGGCATTGTCATATGCCCGTCATCACCAGACCGGGAATACTCTACCCATTTGCGGGCGATGGCAATAGAGAGGGAGGGTGTTGGGGGAAATGGCGCGGATCCGTAGTTCCGCTATTGGCCGATAGCGCCCCATCCCGCGACAATGACCTTGGGTAAATGGGGTCACACTGACCCCATTTATCCACTCATTTATCCAGAGGGTTACCTCTACCAGTCTTCCGATCGAGCGCAGTCCGCCGCATGAAGCGGGCTATTTCCTTGCCCGCGCCTCGGCGAGTTCTTTTTCCAGTTGGTCGATGCGGGATTGCAGCGTCGACAACCTGGAATTGAGCAGTCCGACGTTGAAGAACGTGACGTTCTCCGCCGGTGCGTCGAGGGTATTGCCGTAACCGAGCCAGGACGAATCGTAGACCTTGACGCTCTTAAAGCCGAGTTGCTGCAACACGCCGGCGGTCTCGGATGCGCGCGCGCCGCTTTGGCAGTAGACGATCGTTTCCTTGCTCGGGTCGAGGTTGGCATACAGCGCTTGCAACTGATCGGCCGGCTTGAGCGACATGCCGCTGCTGTCGGTGACCTGCTTTTTCGCCAGCTTCATTGGAGTTTCGGGATCAACCCAGTTCATCTCGTACGGAATATTGATCGCACCGGGAATGTGGCCGCCGCGGATCGCGCGAATGTCTTCCCCGCGGAATTCACCCGCCGTGCGCGCATCGATGATTTGCACGTTGGGGTTTTTCAATTGCGCGATCATTTGCGCGGTGCTGACCGCGACCGACCCATTGGCACTCAACTTGAGCGATATCGGCGGAAGTCTGGCTGCCTCGGTGCTGATGGCCTTGCCAGCGGCTCGCCAATCATCGATCCCGCCATGATAAACATGAGCATGCGTCCCGCCGAAATACTGCATCGCGTACAGAGTGAGATACGGGTTCCAGGTGCCGCGGGTACCGTAGACCACAATTTCCCGCGCAGGATCGATGCCGGCCGAGCCGAGAATTTTTTCGATCTTGTCGGTCGCGAGAAAATCCTCGGTATTCGGGTCGCGCAGCACTTGAGCGGCATCGCCGATGCTGACCGCGCCGGGCAAGTGCCCTTCACTGTATTCTTTGGCGTTGCGCACGTCCCAGAGGATGGCTCCCCGCTTCGTCGCGTCGGCAACGAACGCCGTATCAACGATCGGGCTCGTCGCGGCCCATCCGAGGTTGCACAACAGCCCCAGCGCCATCGCATAGCATAGCTGCTTCATGATCTCTCTCCTTTGATTCCGGCACCACCGGTGCAAGTAGTATAAGCCGGACTCTGCCGTCCTTCCCGAAAATTCGAACGCGGGAGTAACCGCAGCGAGCCGTCACAAGTCATTCCGCCAGCCGCTCGTACCACAAGCGCACGTTGGGATGCGCGGGCAGCGCTGCAGTGATTTGCTTCACCGGTTCCGGCGTAAAACCTTTTACAGGGTAACGATACAGTGCGACAGCTTTGGGCATAATGATAGTTATTCCAGCGTGACGGATGCCTGTCGCCTCAACGCTACCATTTGACCAACGCTATCCAACGAGAACGTCATGACCATCCACGTCGAAGAACATCGCATCACGGACATTGCGACGCTCGAGCAGGTGTACGGCGAGCCGTCCGGGCCGGCGATCGCGAAAGAGGTCGGCTACATCCACCCGCGCTACCGCGCGCTCATCGCGGCTTCGCCGTTTGCCGTCCTCGCGACATGCGGTCCCGACGGCATGGATGCCTCGCCGCGCGGCGATCCTGCGGGCTTCATCACCGTCGAAGACGAGAAGACACTGCTCCTCCCTGACCGGCGCGGCAACAACCGCATCGATAGCATGCGCAACATCCTCACGAATCCCCACGTGGCGCTGCTCTTCCTGATCCCCGGCTGCGGCGAGACGCTGCGCGTGAACGGGCGCGCCTACATCTCGACAGCGCCCGCGCTGCTAGAACGCTTCATCATGGGTGACAAGTTGCCGCGCTCGGTGCTCGTCGTTGAAGTCGATACGGTGTTTTTCCAGTGCTCGAAGGCGATCATGCGCTCGAAGCTCTGGGATGCGAGCCGGCACATCGACCGCAAGAGCCTGCCCAGCACAGGCACGATACTCGCGGATGTGAGCGACTCGCAGATCGTGGCGAAGGACTACGACTCGGCCGCGCCGGAGCGGTTGAAGGCGACGATGTATTGATCGAGGGTTTTGCGGCGGGTGATCACGGCTCATGCCGCCCTTTCACTTTCGCTGTTGAGTTCCTGCGGAGTACCCAACACAGAGCAGAATCGACGTGTCGCGCCGGCGTCCGAAAAATTCGGTATGCTCCGTCGGGCGGCCAACTTTAACGCGCCGCTGCCGGTTCAAAAGCAGGTCGCTCACAAATCACTGAAAGCAGGGAGACAATCTCGTGCAATTCAACCGCTCGCGGCATCTTAGTGCGTTTGCGCTATGTGCTATCACCACCATCGCGAGCTCTGTAAATTCGTTCGCCGCCTATCCCGACCGTCCCATCCGCTGGGTCGTCCCCGGCGCGGCCGGCAGCGGCGTCGACGCAGGCGCACGGATGATCTCGAATGAGCTCTCCGTGGCCCTGGGCCAGCAAGTCGTGGTGGACAATCGCTCCGGAGCCGGCGGTGCGATCGGCATCGAGCTGGTGGCCAAAGCGGCGCCCGACGGCTATGCCATGGTGTCGGGCAACAGCACGAACATCGTCATGAACCGTTTCGCGCACGCCAAGCTTCCCTACGACCCGGATCGCCAGCTGCGCGCGGTCGTACAGACCCATTCGCAGCCGAACGTCCTCGTCGTCTATCTCGGTCTGCCCGTGAAAAATGTGACCGAGCTCATCGATTACGCCAGGAAAAATCCGGGCGCGTTGGCGTATTCGTCATCCGGCAACGGCTCGAGCCTGCATTTTGCCGGCGAGCTCTTCAACTTGATGACCGGAACGCACATCACGCACGTGCCGTATGCGAGCGTGCCGGTGGCGCTCAACGATCTTTTTGGCGGTCGCGTTCCGCTCATGTTCGGCAACATGAGCGCCCTCGCGCCGCACGTCAGAGCCGGCAAGCTGCGTGCTCTCGCTGTCACGTCGAGCAAGCGATCGACGGTGATGCCCGAGCTGCCCACCGTTGCGGAGAGCGGTTTGCCGGGATACGAAGTCGTGGCCTGGGGCGGCATCATGGTGCCTGCCGCGACACCGCAGGCGATAGTGGACAAACTTAACGCCGCCGCGAACGCAGCGCTGCAGACTCCCGGCGTCAAAGAGAGGGCCGCGGTGCTCGGCCTGGACCTCGCCGGCGGGAGCGCCAAAAGTTTCGCGGCGCTCATACAGAGCGAGTACGTCAAATGGGGCAATGTGGCAAATAAAGTGGGGATCAAACCAGAATGAGCGCAGAACATAAAGACATGCTGTTGGCCGAGGCACGGCTTTCCAGGCCGCCTTCCGAGCAATTCATGCGGCATTACCATGTGCCCAGCCTTGCCCGCGAGAAGCGGCAGCTCCAAAACTACATGGCGGTGGACCTGGCCCACACCGTAATGCTGGTGGAGGAAGGCATCCTCGCCCGCGAGCATGGGGCCGCCATTCTGAAAACCCTGCTGGAAATTCGCGCGATGCCCGCCGAGGATTTTCAGATCGACCCGGTCAAGGGGACCTTCCTGCTGCAGGTCGAGGCGTTCCTGTCGCAGCGCATCGGCGAAGATACTGCGGGAAGAATGCACACGGGCCGCAGCCGCATCGATCAGGGCGCCACCGTTCGACGCCACTACAAACGCGGCCGCATGCTGGATACGATGGAGAGCCTGCTCCGGCTGCAGGCCGCGGTGATGAGCCAGGCCAGGCGCCATACGCGGACGATCATGCCGGGCTACACCCACATGCAACACGCGCAGCCGTGGGTGTTCGGTCACTACCTGCTCAGTTTCTGCACCAAGTTCCGCGAGGATTTCCAGCGCATGGTGGAATGCTATGCACGCGTGAATCTCAATCCGCTCGGCGCGGTCGGCCTGTCGGGAACCTCATGGCCGCTGAATCGTAGCCGCACCACGGAACTGCTTGGATTCTCCGGACTGGTGGAAAACTCCAAGCTCGGCCGCGAGGCGTACTACGCGGCCGAAGCGATCGCCGCTTTGTCCTACGTCATGTGCGACCTCAACGACCTCGCGACCGATCTGCATGTGTGGTCCACCACCGAGTTCGGCCTGGTCGAGTCGGACGATGCCTATTGCGGGACGAGCAGCATCTTTCCGCAGAAAAAAAATCCGAACTCTCTGGAAACGATCAAACGGGCCGGTGGTGCCTCGGTCACGTGGCTGGCAACCGCGCTCGCCACGTATCGCGCGGAGGGCACCGGCGACCAGGCGATGCGCGGCCTGCCGATGATAGACGACGCTTTTAACACCACCGAGGGCATGTGCGATCTGGGCACGGGCGTGGTCGATACGCTGATCGTGCATGAAGACCGGATGCGCGAGCTGGTTGCCAATAGCTGGTGCACCTCGAGCAACCTCGCCGACGTGATCGTGCGGGAAAAGGGCCTTTCCTTCCGCCAAACCCATCACGTCGTAGGGCGTCTCGTCCGGATTTGCCTCGCGGAGAAAGTTCTCCCGTCGCAGGTGACGGTCGCGATTTTGAATCGCGCCGCGCACGAAACTATCGGCAGAGACATCGACATGCAGGAATCGGCGCTGCGCGACGCGCTCAACCCCGATGTCTTCGTGCGCACGCGCGTGACCACCGGCAGCGTGGCGCCGAACGAGGTCGATCGCATGCTGGCGTCCGAGCAGCAGGGGTTGGAGCAGGCGGCCGCCTGGCTGGCGGCGGAAAGACAACGCATCGCGGATGCCGAGCGGAAACTCGAAAGCGCAGTCAAAAAAATTACCGGTTAGTACTATCGTACACGGTTACGAGCGTGCTCGGATTCAAATCAACCAGTGCTGGCGTGTAGAACAGAACCTGATCCAGATTCTCAAGCACTCACGGAAGTGCGCTTATGCTGGAGCCACAAAACAGATGCCCGACCGTAGTCGGGCATCTAAATTTGTCAACTGCGGAGCCAGCCCGCTCAGGAGGTCTTGACCGCCCGCGCGATTTCAACCGTAGCTTTGAGGTCTCGCCTCAGAAACGCGCGCTCGGATGGTGTCAACATCCTCGACACGAAGGAGATACCGTCCTTCACTTTCGGTGAGGCAGCTGAAGTCGTAGCCAAACGTTTTGGCCCACCAGATTTCAATGTCTTGTCCATGTTTGTGCCTGAGTTTCTCAAGCGTTTCCGTCGTAAGTGACAGTTTGGCGGAATCCCCGCGGCCGGTCAAGGTTACCGCGCCAACGACGTTCCCGCCATGTTGTAGGATAAAGCCGCGCAGATTGGCCAGCGTTCCGCCTTGCCCTACGAAATCGTCGACGAGTACGAAATTACGTCCAGCGTCAAATTCCCCTTCGAACATTGCAGGGCGCGCCATTCTTTCCCAGCCCGTTGCACCGGTGTGATTGACGACATTTGCTTGAATGACGCGCGTTTCCACTTCGAGCTTAAGTCGCTCTGAGAGCAACTCCGCGAACGCCGCTGGTATGCGATTAAAACCCATTCCTTCGAGCGCGTGAATTGGCACTAAGACCGGATTGCCCGCGCACAAGCCTGCAACAGAGATGATGAAGGGCTCCGTCACCATGGCAGCTGAGAGTCTCTTGGCTGCCGGCGTAGCTTCATTGATGTTTCCGCCCTTCGCCTGTTCGTACTCTGGATGCTGCTTCACTTGTGACTGATCAGCGGCAATCACTACATCCGGGAAGTTATCCCATGGAAATCGACAGGGCAGTGTTCCGAAATAGTTCAATCGAGCTCGGCGAGCAGAATATATGTGGGAACGTTACCATATTCTGCGTAAAGATATCCGCGCGCACAGAAGAACCAAACGTGTCAAACCGGGGTCCCGAAAATTCGGTATCCTCTTTCAGCGCGGCCAACTTCAACGCGTCGCGACCATTTAATCAGGGGGAGTTTATATGGCACTTCGTTTCGCACCATCCGTCGGTTTCGCAGTTGGCCTCGCAGCGCTCGCTAGCTGCGCCCCCGTGCAGCAGGCGCCCGATCCTAAGCAGGTGAGCGAGCTGGAGACTGTCCAGCAGGCCGCCAAGACCGCGGCCGAGTTCGAATTCCTCGGCACGCTCGCGCGCACCTGTTTCCTGCCGCCGAGCAGAAGCGAGGACTTCCGCGACGTGCCGGCGCCCTATGTGTCGGATCCGAGCAAGGCCCCTCCCCGCGCCTCGTGGTACGCGGAGCCCGCGAAGGTCTTCGACAATCTGTACTTCGTGGGCGGCAAGGTCCACTCCGCGTGGGCGCTGACGACGCGCGAAGGCATCATCCTGATCGACACGATCTATCCGTACAACTCCGAAGAGCTCATCATCGGCGGCATGAAGAAGTTGGGCCTTGATCCGAAGGACATCAAGTACCTCATCGTCTCGCATGCTCACCAGGACCACATCGGCGGCGCCGAGATGATACAAACACGCTACCATCCGCGCGTCGTGATGTCCGCACCTGATTGGGAGCTGGTCGAGAAAGTGCCGAAGCGCTTCACGTCCATGGCGCCCAAGCGCGACATCGTGGGCACCGACGGCATGAAGATCACGCTGGGTGAATCGACGGTGACCCTGTGGTTTACGCCCGGCCATACCGATGGAACGCTCTCCTTCACATTCCAGGTACTCGACCGCGGCAAGCCTGTGAACGTCGTCTA
>CAZEAX010000120.1:0-11494 GCA_964510405.1 uncultured Streptomyces sp.
CATCGAACGCGACAAGGCCGATGCCGCGCTCGCCACGGTCGCGCGCGCGCGCGCCGAGCGCGAGAGCACGACCGCCGCCGCGCCAGCGCAGGCGGAACGCCGCAGCAGCGCGACCGACCGGCGCAAGCCCGGGTCCGACCGGCGCAAAAACAGCGGCGAGCGGCGCCATGTTCAAGCAAAACCGGATGGCGTCGCCAACGCAGCCAAAGAGTGGAACGACGCCGTCGCGAATTACAATAAAGCCGAGGCCGAATTGACCCGCGCACGCGCGGCACTCGCCGAATTCAACAAGGTAAACAGCAAAAAATGAAGGTTATCCGTATTGCAGCCGCGGCCCTGATGTCGATGGTCGCCGGCGCCCCGCACGCGGCAGACTGGCCGAGCCGTCCGATCGTCGTGCTCGACGGCTTTGCGCCGGGCGGCGGCACCGACGTGTTCATGCGCGTGATGGCGGTCGAAATGACCAAGACCTTCGGCCAGCCGGTAGTGGTCGAAAACCGCTCGGGCGCGAGCGGTCACATAGCCGCCGAAGCGATCGCGCGCGCAGCGCCCGACGGACAGATGATCATGATCCACACCGCGAGCATGATCACGAGCCGGCCGCTGTACGCGAAGCTCGGCTACGACGTCGTGCGGGATTTAGCACCCGTGACGCAGCTCGTGCGCATCCCCAACGTGCTCGTCGTGCCGCCGGCGCTGCCCGTGAAAAACGTGCGCGAATTTCTCGCACTCGCCAAGCGGCGGCCCGGCGAGTTCGTGTTTGCGTCGACGGGGCTCGGCTCGATTTCGCACGTGGTCGGCGAACTCTTCCAGCAGGTCGCCGGCATCCGCAGCATACACGTGCCGTACCGCGGTGCGGCGCCCGCAACCACTGCGCTGATTTCGGGCGAAGCGACGTACGCTTTTATCGTGCCGCCCGTCATCCGCGCGCATGTCGAAGCCGGCAAGCTGCGCGCGCTCGCGGTGTCGACCATCAGGCGCAGCGCGGTTTTCCCTGACGCGCCGACGCTCGATGAATCCGGCATCAAGGGCATCGACATCCCTCATTGGTACGGCATCTGGGCGCCGGCGAAAACGCCGCCCGCGATCATCGACGTGCTGTATCGCGAGTACGTGCGCGTAATGGCGCTGCCTGCCATCCGCGAGCGCTTTGCCCGCGAAGGCGCCGAAGCGGTCGGCAGCGCGCCCGCCGAATTCGGCGCGTTCGTGCAAAGCGAAGTGACGCGCTGGACCGAAGTCGCACGCAAAGCGGGACTCAAGCCGGAATCGTGACACCGGCTTACGCCGGTGCGATTCCGCGACAACCGGCTTAAGCGGCTTCTTTCTCCATCAGCTTATCGACCAGGCCGGCCGGCACCTCGGCATAGTGGTCGAATTCCATGGTAAAGGTGCCGCGACCGCTGGTCGCCGAACGCAGGAAGTTGATGTAGCCGAACATTTCCGCCAGCGGCACGAAGCCCTGAACGAAAGCGCTCGGCCCTTTTTGTCCCTGGTCGGTCACCTGGCCGCGACGGCGGTTGATGTCGCCGATGACGTCCCCGAGATACTCCGCTTCGGTAACGGCTTCGATTTTCATCACCGGCTCCAGCAATTTCGGTTTGCTCGCCTTGTGCGACTCGCGGAAGCATGCGCGGCCCGCAATTTCAAACGCCAGCGCCGAGCTGTCGACGTCATGGAACTTGCCGTCGAGCAAGCGGGCCCTGAAGTCGACCACTTCGTAGCCGGCGACCTGCCCTTTCTTGCACTCGGTGCGGATGGCGTGTTCGACCGACGGGATGAACTCGCGCGGAATACGGCCGCCGGAGACCTCGTCGACGAATTCCACGCCCGTGCCTGCCGGCAACGGCTCGAACACCATTTTCACCTCGGCGAACTGGCCTGAACCGCCGGATTGCTTCTTGTGCGTGTAGACGTGTTCGATGACTTTTCCGAAAGCTTCGCGGAAACTGACCTTGGGCTTGCCCATCACGGCTTCGACGCCCAGTTCGGTGCGCATGCGGTCGATGGTCACTTCCAGATGCAGTTCGCCCATGCCGCGCAACACGGTCTGGCCGGTTTCCTGGTCCACCGCCAGACGCAGCGACGGATCCGCTTTCGCCATTTTGTAAAGCGCGGTCGACATTTTTTCGATGTCGGCGCGCGTCTTGGGCTCGACCGAGACGCTGATGACGGGGTCGGGAAAGCGCATGCGCTCGAGCAGCGCCTGATGATCGGGGTCGGAAAGCGAATCGCCGGTTTCCGTGTCTTTCATCGACACGAACGCGCAGATGTCGCCGGCGCGGGCTTCCGTGATGTCCTTGGTTTCGTCGGCCTGCACTTCGACGATGCGGCCGATGCGCTCTTTCTTGTCGCGCGTCACGTTGTACAGGGTGTCGCCCTTCTTGATGACGCCCGAATAGACGCGCACGAAAGTCAGCGTGCCGAACTGGTCGTTGATGACCTTGAATGCCAGCGCGCGCGCCGGTGCGTCGTCTTTCACTTCCTGCTCGCCGATCACCTTGCCGTCCGGATCGACCAGCGAAATGCCGCCGTTCTCGCCGGGGTACGGCATGTAGTCCACTACGCCGTCCAGCAGCTGCTGCACGCCCTTGTTCTTGAATGACGAGCCGCAGAATATCGGCACCAGCTTGCCCTGCACGGTGCCTTTGCGGATGCAATCTTTGACCTTCTGGATGTCGAACTTGCCGTTTTCCACAAATTCCATGAACGCGTCGTCATCCAGCGCGAGCGCGGTTTCGATTGCTTCGCGGCGCAGGTCCAGCAGATCGCTCATCCACTGGTTGTCGCGCGTGCTGGAAAACTTGTTGTAACGGCCTTTCATTTCCTCGATGGGTATGATTTCCCACGTGGCGTCCTTGTCTTCGGAAGCCCACACGTAGCCGCAGCCCTGGATGAGGTCGACCATGCCTTTGAATTCGTCGTGGCTGCCGATCGGAATCTGGCACAGCACGATGTTGGCGCCGAGGCGCTCCTTGATGCCGGTGATGGCCTTCTCGAAATTGGCGCCCATGCGGTCCATCTTGTTGATGTAGCACATGCGCGGCACGTTGTACTGGTTAGCCAGCCGCCAGTTCGTTTCAGTCTGCGGCTCCACGCCGGCAACGCCGTCGAACACCACCACGGCGCCGTCGAGCACGCGCAGGCTGCGGTTCACCTCGATGGTGAAGTCGACGTGGCCCGGGGTGTCGATGATGTTGACCTGATGTCCCTTCCACTCGGTCGAGACGGCGGCGGATTGAATCGTGATGCCGCGCTTTTTCTCCTGCTCGAGATAGTCGGTCGTGGTGCTGGACTTGCCGTCCTTGGTGTCATGGACGTCGATAATCTGGTGCTTTTTGCCCGTGTAGTAGAGCACGCGCTCGGTCGTGGTCGTCTTGCCCGCGTCGATGTGCGCGATGATCCCGATGTTGCGATAAAGCTTCAGTTCCTTTTGCCTGGCCATTTTGTCGCCTGTAAAGATAAGCCTGCCTGGGTTTGTGACTGCAGGGTATGAAAAATGTATTGCGGCGCGGCATTTTAGACCGAGTTGGCCTTTTTAGCATGTGTTAATTAACGGGGTAATTCGGGCCCTTCCCATCCTGGGAGCCCGTATGCCTTGACGCGCGGCCTGTCCTGAGGGGGGGTTCGCGGCGAATTCCGGCCTTTGTGTCTCGCCCTGACAGGTCCGCCACTACCGCAGCCGCCTGCGCCATGCCGCGAATGGCGTCCGTAGCAGCACCAAATTCAGGTCGTGTTCAGACCGCCGGATTGTTCACAACGTAGCGCAGAAAGCCGCTGTGCGGCGTGTACTTGTCGTACAACCCGCGCGCGCGGTAGTTGTTTTCCTTCGTGTTCCAATACAAACGCGACCAGCCCTGCGTTTTCATCTCTGCAACCAGCCAGTCTATGAGTTGTTTGCCAACCCCGCCCGCGCGCAATTTCGGATCGACGAACAAATCCTGCAGGTAGCAGACCGGCGTAAGCGTCGACGTGTTTTCGTGAATGATGTAATTGGCGATGCCGATCACGCCCCCGCCCGCGCGCTCGGCGACGATGCCGTGCACCGGCGAAGCAGCGTCCATGATGCGCCGCCACGTGTAGTCGTTGACCCTGGGCGCCGGTTCGCGTTCGTAAAACCGGCAGTAGCCATCCCACAATTCGCGCCAGCGCGCCTCGTCGCGCGCCTCGGTCTTGCGTATCGTTGCAGTCATCAGCAGTCCGCAGGAAGTCACAGACTGCGAATCTACCATGGCTCCAGCTAAGGAGCAGCGCGCGCGTCAGCTGCCAGCGCGCGCCTGCGCACGCGCGCCAGCACGACCGACAGTGCAACGCCGGCGACGCACAGCACGCTGACCCCGCGATAGCCCCACGCGAAACTTCCCGCGTGGTCCTTGATCGCGCCGAACGCGTAAGCAGTCAGGAAGCCGCCGATGTTCGCGAACAGGTTGCCGACGCCGGTCGCGGTGCCGGCGAGGCGCGGCCCCAGCACTTCAACCGGCACGAGAAAAATCGGGCCGAAATAAAACTGCAGGAAAATCGCGCCCATTGCGATCGCGGCCAGGAGCAGCGGCACCGACTCGACCGTCCCGATCAACCACGACGCGCAGGCAAGCGTCGCGAAGGTGGCCCCGATAACGAGCGGCGGATTGCGCAGGCGGTCCGAGACATAGCCGCCCGCCAGGTTCGATGCCGCGGTCAGCGCGGCGCCCGCAGCGACGATGAGTCCCGCGGATTGCACGGAAAAGCCGTGATCGGCCACCAGCAGCGACGGCAGCCACACGATGAACGCGATGACGACGGTGAAGCGCGCGAACTGCAGCGCGCAGCAAAGCCACATGACCGAAGAACGCGCGACCCGCACGACGTCGGACCATGCAAGCTGCGGTGCGGCGTGGCGGCGCGGCGCGTCCGCGGCGAGCGAGCGGAACGCGAAAGCGCCGGCGATGCCGGGCACCGCCAGCGCAATCAGCGCGACGCGCCAGCCGTAAAGACCGGCGAGCAGCGGCCCGGCGAGCGCGAGCGCGATTTGGCCGCCGAATCCGCCGACCATGTAGAGGCTCATCGCAGTCGCGCGGCGCTGCGGCGGAAACCACGACGCGAGCAGCGACAGCCCCGGCGCAAACATCATCGCGCGAAACGCGCCGGCGACGAACTGACATGCGATCGCGAGCCACAGCACGTGAATAAAAGCGAAGCCCACAGTCAAAGACGACCAGCCGATGAGCCCGGCGAAGAATGGCCGCCGCGGGCCGAAGCGGTCGGCAAGCAATCCCGCCGGGATCTGCCCGAGCGCGTAACTCAGGGTTGCCGCCGCGGTGAGTATGCCCGCATCGGTAAAGCTGATGCCGAGGTCCGGCCGGATCAGCGGCAGCAACAAGGGAATCGCGGTAAAGGTGAGCCCGTGCGCGACCATGCACAGCACGAGGAGCCATACGGTATGGGCGCGCTTGCGCTTGTCATGCGCGGCGCCACGCGTAAACGCAACGGCGCTCGCCACTTGCGAATGGGTAAGCACGCTTTAACCCGGACGCAGGATGCACCCGCGTCTCCCCGCTGCAGTCGTCTTCATCGGGACAACGCTAGCATTCGCGCTCGTCCGCGATATTGCGTTAGGTCAAAGCCGACGCCCGTTTCCGCTGCTCAGTTACGGCGGCGCAAATCGATCAGTCGGTCGTCATGCCGGTCGCGGTGACGACTTTCGCCCACTTGTCGACCTCTTTTTTGACGAACGCGGTGTATTCATCCGTGTTGAGCGGCGACGGCTCCGCCCCCTGCGCGTTCAAGCGCTCGCGCACTTCGGGCGTCTGCACGATGCGCAGCGACTCGGCCGCCAGCCGATCTACGGTAGTCCGCGGCGTGCCGGCCGGCGCGAAGAGACCCAGCCAGTTGATCATCTCATAGCCGGGCAAGCCTCCCTCGGCGATCGTCGGCAGATCGGGCAGCAGCGTCGAACGCCGGCTGCCGGTGATGCCGAGTCCGCGCAACCGGCCGCTCTTCGTATGCGGAGAAACCGACGCGGCGGTGGCGAACGTGACCGGCACCTGGCCCGCGACGACGTCGATCATTGCCGGTCCGCCACCTTTGTACGGCACGTGCACGAGCTTGATATTGCCGAGGTATTCGAAGAGGACTGCGGCGATATGCGTCGAAGTGCCGGCACCCGCGGAGGCGTACATGATCTGCCCGGGCCGCGCTTTCGCGATCGCGATCAGTTCCTTTACCGACTTCGCTGGAAAGGACGGATGAACGGCGAGGATGTTCGGCGCATCGGAGAGCCGCGCGACCGGCTGAAAATCACGCACGACGTTGTACGGCAGTTTTTTATACAGCGTCTGGTTGATCGCGATCGTGCCGATGCTGCCGATCGTCAGCGTGTAGCCGTCGGGCGGCGCGTGGGCCGCAATCTCCGCCGCAACGACGCCGCCGGCGCCGCTGCGATTATCCACGATGACCTGCTGGCCGAGTGCGTTGCCGAGCGGCACCGCGATGAGCCGCGATGCGAGATCGACGTAACCGCCCGGTGCGAACCCGATCACGAGCCGGACGGGTTTGACGGGATAAGCATCGGCCGCGGCGGCCCGATCGCATACGACGGCGCCGGTAAGCGCAACAGTGAGGACGCAATGCGTGAATGCCGGTCTCACGGTTTACTGCTTTCCCGACGTACCCAGCAATTGCGTAAGGTCGTTCGAGTTGTCGAGCCGCTCGAGTTTTGCCACCATGTCCGCGATTTGCCTTGCCGACTGTGGCGCAATGGTTTTGCCTGCAAGGTCCATGAATTTGTCGTCGATCTCGGCGGCCGTCATCGGGTCTTCGTGACTGCCTTTGCGGTACAAAATTTCCGCTTCGTGCTTCGCGCCATTTTTGCAGGCGACCACCGCGCGGCACGCGACCCGATATTTGCCGCCGCTGCCGTCGTACTTCGGCTCGAGCTCCACGTTCACGCGCCGCACGAAATCCAGAATCACCGGATCGCGCATTTTGTCTTCCGTAAACTGCGCGACGGTCGCCTGCCGCTCGAGCGCCATCACCGCCATGCCGTAGCGCAGGTTCATTTGCGCGGCGAGCACGCCCTGGATTTTCGCGGGATCGTAGTCCCAGCCGCAGTGATGCAAAGTGTTCGTGCTCACGTGCGCTGTCACGCTTTCGATGTCGTCCGCCTTGAGATTGTGTTTGCGCACGATCTCGTCCAGCGCGGCCATCGCCACGATGCTGCCGTTCGACGCCGGCGCCGGCTTGAATCCGACCTTGAGAATTTCCCAGCGCTTGCCGAGGTCTGCGGTCAGCGCGTCCCGCGGACACTCGCCGACGAGCGAACTTAAAAAGCCGCCGTAGCCCGCTTCGAGCACATCCGGAATGCCGGTATAACCGAGCCGCGCGAGCTTGGCCGCATAGACGCCGCTTTGCGCGGCGCGGCCCGAATGAAATCCCTTGGCCATTGCACCTTCCTGCACGGCCATCAAACCCGCTGCCTGCGAACCAGCAAGGCCCAGCGCATGCTGCGTCTGCGTCGCATCGAGGCGCAACAAGCGTGCCGCCGTTGCCGCCGCGACGAACGCACCGGTCGTGCCCTGGTTGTGAAAGCCGCGCGCGAACATGCCGCCTTTAGCGGTGAGGCCGACACGCAGGCCGACTTCATAGCCCGCAACCATCGCCGTGATAAGATCGCGCCCTGTTGCGCCGCCGTTCGCCTCCGCGAGGGCGAGCGCAACCGGCACCGCGAGCGAACCCGGATGCAGAGTTGCCTCGATGTGAATTTCATCGAGCTGAAACGCGTGCGCGGACGTCGCATTGATGAGCGCCGCGTGCGCGGCCGAGGTGCGCATTGGAAACCCGATGGCTGCCGCCTGACTGCCGCAATTTTCCGTGGCGACCATCTCCGCCAGCTTGCGCACCGACGCCAGGCTCGCGCCGAACAGGCAGCAGCCCAGCGTATCGAGCGTGCAAATGCGGGCCTTGGCGACGACTTCAGCCGGCAGGTCCTCGAAGCGCAGCGCCGACGAAAACTTCGCAAGTTCAAGCGTTGCGCTCGCCATGGATTTTGGGGGGGCGCTATGATTCAACGGCAATGACTCCTCGGTGAAATCTTGTGGGTGATCGGCGCTGCGAATAGCAGGCGCGGGGCGCGGCTTAAACGACCGTAATGGCAGCCGACTCCGTTTGGGAGAATCCGTTGTCGCCCGTCCATGTGAACTGCACGGTGCCGCTGTCGGTGACACGCAGCGGAAACGCGAGATACGGATTCGCGGAAATCGCGGGATGAAACACCGCGCGGCAGATTTCGGCACCATTGTACGTGCACGTAAATCCCGTGATGATGTCGCGCGGCAGCGGCTTGCCGAGATAATCGCGGCGATAGCCGGTCTCCATCACGTGGCTGATCAGCGTGCGGATCTCGACGATCTCGCCGCGCTGCGCGGTCTTGGGTACGTTGATGCGCGCGACCGCCATGCTAGAGCTCCTCGAGACAGGCGGCGGTCGTCACGATGACATGCACGCGCTCCGACCAGAACGAACCATCGCTCATCTGCGCGATCGCGACGACGTCTTCGGAATCGGCGAGGCGCACGCGCGTGCTGAAGGTCGCCCCGCCACTGCGCGGGCCGAGATAAAAACTGATTACTTCGGGCAGCGGGTTCTTGTCGGTGAAGACGTGGATCGCCTTGACGTAATCGGCTTCGGTCATCGGACTCTCGACGCTGACCGTCAGCGGCACGAGGTGGCCGTTTTCGACGAGCGGCGGCAAGCCTAATTTGACCCTGCCCTGATTCACCTTCGCAGAGCCGACCAGCCGCGCGATGACTTGCGGCATGTTGTTCGGCGGGGTGCGATTCAACTGGGCGGTGACGGTCGACGGCACGGCCGCCGCCAACGCGAGCCCGCCCGCGGCCGCCAGAAATTGCCGTCGCGATTTGCGTTTCATTGAAGGTGGACGGCGCGCCGGCGGGCAGCCGCTGCGTGTTGCGACAACCGTTGCCCGCGCGAGCTTGTTACACCATCGTGATGCCGTGGTTCTTCAGCGGGAACGTGCGGATGCGCTTGCCGGTCGCCGCGAAGAATGCATTGAGCACCGCGGGCGCCGCGACGCAGATCGTCGGCTCGCCCACGCCGCCCCAGAATCCGCCCGAGGGCATGATAATGGATTCGACCTTGGGCATTTGCGCGATGCGCATCGAATCGTACATGTTGAAGTTGGTCTGCTCGATACGGCCGTTCTTGACCGTGCACTCCTGGTTGAACACGGCGGAGAGCCCGTACACGAACGAGCCCGCGATCTGGCGCTCGATCTGTGCGGGATTCACGGCATAGCCGGGATCGGTCGCGCAGACGATGCGATGCACCCTGACCTTGTTGCCGCCGGTCACCGAAATTTCGGCGCACGCCGCGACATAGCTGTTGAACGCTTTCATTTGCGCGAGTCCGCGAAACACGCCCTTGGCCGCGGGCTTGCCCCACCCCGCGCGCTCGGCGACGGCGTTCAGCACGGCCAAGTGCTTCGGGTTCTTGCTCATCAGCTTGCGCCGGAACTCGAGCGGGTCCTGACCGGCCGCATGCGCGAGCTCGTCCATGAAGCATTCGACGTAGATCGCGTTCTGGTTGATGTTGACGCCGCGCCAGAAGCCGGGCGGCACGTGCGGGTTGCGCATCGCGTGGTCGATCAACAGGTTCGGGATCGCGCTGTAGCCGTACTCGAACTCGCCGCTCGGCGAAACGCCCTGGAAGGTGGCCGGATCCGCGCCGTTCTGCAACGCTTCGGGACGCACCGCGGTGAGAATCGACTGGCCCGAGATGCGCATGTGCAGGCCGGTCAGATTGTTGTTCGCATCGAAACCGCCGACGAGTTTGCATTGCGTGACCGGATGGTAACGGCCCTGCGTCATGTCCTCTTCGCGCGTCCACAGGAGCTTGACCGGGGTGCCCGGCATCTGCTTGGCGATCAACACGGCCTGGCGCACGAAATCGTGGAACGCGCCGCGCCGGCCGAACGCGCCGCCGAGCAGGAATTTGTAAACGTCGCACTTGTCCGCCGGCAGGCCCGATGCCGCGAGCACCGCGGCAAACGCCGCTTCGCCGTTCTGCGTGCCGCACCAGACTTCGCATTTGTCAGGCGTGTAGCGCGCCGTCGCATTCATCGGTTCCATCGGCGCGTGGTTCAGGTACGGATACGCATAGACGGCTTCGACTTTTTTGGCGGCGCCGGCCAACGCGCTCTTCGCGTCGCCGTTCTTATTGCCGACGAACGCCTGCTCGGCATCGAGGCCCTCTTTCAGTACCTCGGCGATCGATGCGCTCGACACTTTCGCGTTTTCGCCTTCGTCCCACACGATCGGCAACGCATCGAGCGCGACCTTCGCCTGCCACCACGTATCGGCCACCACCGCCACCGCGGTATCGCCGACCGGCAAAACGTTTTTCACGCCTTTCATGCCTGCGACTTTAGCGGCATCGAAGCTCTTCACTTTGCCGCCGAACACCGGACATTCCTTGATGGTCGCGTTGAGCATGCCAGGCAATTTAAAGTCGACACCGTACACCGCCTTGCCGGTCAGTTTCTCTACAGTGTCGAGACGCTTGACGCCTTTGCCGATGATCTTCCAGTCTTTCGGATCTTTCAGCGGCACGTCTTTGGGCGGTGTGATTTTCGCGGCGGCTTCGGCCACTTTGCCGTATGTGGTGGTGCGGCCGGAAGGTTTATGCGTGACCACGCTGTTGGCCGCACTGCATTCCGACGCCGGCACTTTCCATTCGTCGGCTGCGGCCTGGACCAGCATCACGCGCGCCGTGGCACCGCCGCGCCGCACGTACTCGTTCGACTCGCGGATGCCGCGGCTGCCGCCGGTGGAAAAGTCGCCCCACGCGCGCTTGCGCGCGACGCTCTGGCCGGGCGTCGGATATTCGGTCGTCACTTTCGACCAGTCGCATTCGAGTTCCTCGGCCACCATCTGCGCGAGCCCGGTCAAAGTGCCCTGGCCCATCTCGGAACGCGCGATGCGGATGACGACGGTATCGTCGGGCCGGATAACGACCCACGCGTTGACTTCGGGCACGCTTTCCGCGGCGCGGGCAAGCGGGGAGCCAAACGGAATATTCAGACCCAGTGCGAGTCCGCTGCCGACGGCGGCGGAGCCGATGATGAAGGAACGGCGGCTCAGATTCGGTACGTTGGTAATCATGGCGGCGGTCCTTTTAGGCTTTGGCGGCGGCGTGGATCGCGGCGCGCACTTGTTGGAAGGTGCCGCAGCGGCAGATGTTGGTCATCGCTGCGTCGATGTCAGCGTCGGTCGGCTGCGGCTTTTTCTTCAACAACGCCGTCGCCGCCATGATCATGCCGGACTGGCAATAGCCGCATTGCGGCACTTCGTGCTCGAGCCACGCCTTCTGCACTTTCGTCAACACGCCGTTGACCGCGAGGCCTTCGATCGTGATGATTTTCTTTCCTTGCACGGTGGAGACCGGCGTCACACAGGAACGCACGGCGGCGCCGTTGACGTGAACGGTACATGAGCCGCACTGC
>CAZEAX010000121.1:0-11463 GCA_964510405.1 uncultured Streptomyces sp.
CGAGCGCGCGCAGCACATGGAAAAGATGCTCGCCGAACTTAAAGCCAATCCGCGCGCGCCGGCGGACGCGGCCGCTGCGCCCACTGCAGCGGTGCCTGTTCCGCAATTCAGCCGAAAGCCGCGCCTGTTACCGCAACCTGTGGCGTTGCTCTATTACGTTTTCAGAGCGGGTTTGCCGGATCACGAAATATTCGCGGGCGTCGCGCTCGACGAGGTGCTCGACATCGCGGTGCCGGGGCCGGCCGGCCCGCGCGAGCAATTGCTGCGCAAGCTTGCGCAACAGCGGCGTCTCGACCTGGTGATTTGCACCAGGCAATTGGAGGTCGTCGCGGCGGTGGTTCTGAGCGGTCCCGCCGCGGACGACGGCGGGCAATTCGTTACTCAATGTTTACAGTCTGCGGGGGTCCGCGTAGTCCGCGTTGATCCTGTGGCTCCGCCTCGCCACCATCAGGTTCATGCGTTGGTGTACGGCTGATCGACCGCGTCGCAGCCGTGCCGACGATGGCGCACGCGCACCCGCCAATTACTCGCTTGCATGAAACCTACCTGGGATATTTTCTGTTCGGTCGTCGACAACTATGGCGACATCGGGGTGTGCTGGCGTCTGGCGCGGCAGCTGGCGTCCGAGTTGGGCCAAACGGTGCGCCTGTGGGTCGACGATCTGGCGAGCTTCCAGCGTATCTGTCGCGCCGTCGATTCCGCGCGCGACGTGCAGTCGGTTGGAGAAGTCGAGATCCGGCGATGGAGTACGCCGTTTCAAGAGGTTGAACCGGCGTGTATTGTCGTCGAGGGATTTGGCGTCAAGTTGCCGGACAACTACGTCGCCGCGATGGCCGCGCGCTCGCGGCGCCCGGTGTGGATCAATCTCGAACACCTGAGCGCGGAGCCGTGGGTCGATGGCTGTCACGGTTTGCCGTCGCCGCATCCGACGTTGCCGCTCATCAAGTACTTTTTCTTCCCCGGATTTACGACGGCAACCGGCGGGCTGTTGATCGAACGCGAACTTGCGCGGGCGCGCGATGCGTTTCAGTTGGATGCGGAGGCGCGTGCGCGATTCTGGAACAAACTTGGCCTTGCGCCAAACGACGATCAGGAACTGCGCGTCTCCCTGTTTTGTTATCAAAATGCGGCGCTGCGCGCATTGACCGCGGCGTGGACGGCGGGGAGCCAGGCTGTTACCTGCGTCGTACCGGCCGGTGCGGCACTCGACCAGTTGGCGGCTATCCTTGGCACGCGATTGGAACCGGGTACGTGCGCCGTGCGGGGGCATCTGACGATCGCGGTGATTCCGTTTCTGGACGTCGACGAATACGACCGCCTGCTGTGGGCGTGCGACGTCAATTTCGTGCGCGGCGAGGATTCGTTCGTGCGCGCGCAACTCGCGGCGCGGCCGCTCGTATGGCAGGCGTATGTGCAGTCCGAAGACAGCCATCTCGCGAAGCAGGCGGCGTTTCTGGAGCGCTATGTGGAGGGGCTGGATGACGCCACGGCGGCCGCAGTGCGCGCAGTCCATGAGGCCTGGAACCGGCAGCGGCCCGACATCGAGCAGTGCTGGGGCGAGTTCATGAACGTGCATGCGGCAGCAACCGGGCACGCCCACGTCTGGGCGGCCCGGATCACCCGCGATGGCAGTCTGGCGATCAAGCTGGCCGAATTCTGCCTGAATCGGCTAGAATAGCGGCCTTTTAAGCGTATAGCAGTGGGAAACTTATGAAAATCGCACAGGAAATCAGGGCTGGCAACGTCATCATGCTCGGCAAAGACCCGATGGTCGTGCAAAAGGCCGAGTTCTCGAAATCCGGCCGCAATGCGTCGGTGGTAAAGATGAAGATGCGCAATTTGCTGACGGGCGCGCCGACAGAAAGCGTTTACCGCGCCGACGACAAATTCGACATGGTCGTGCTCGAGCGCAAGGAGGTCACGTTTTCGTACTATGCCGATCCGATGTATGTATTCATGGACAGCGAATACAACCAGCACGAAATCGAGAAGGACAACATGGGCGAGGCGCTCAACTATCTCGAAGAAGGCATGCCTTGCGAAGTGGTGTTCTACAACGAGAAGGCGATTTCGGTGATTATTCCGCAATCGCTTGAACGCGAAATCGAATACACCGAACCGGCTATTCGCGGCGACACTTCCGGCAAGGTGCTGAAACCCGCGAAACTCAAGACCGGATTCATCGTGCAGGTGCCGTTATTCTGCGCGACCGGCGACAAGATCGAGATCGATACGCGCACGGGCGAGTACCGGCGCCGGGTTTGATGCGCGTCTGGCTGAATAAAAACGCCACCCCTGCGGGTGGCGTTTTTATTTGGGGGTATCGATGGCAATTAGACGTCTGATTTTATGCGCCGCTGCGGTGCTGGCGCTGGTCGCAGGCTGCGCGAGGGTGCCCGACCTCGGCATAACCCCGTTAAAGCCGCCGACGCTCGCCGCGCTCCAGAATTATCTGCTCAGTCATAAAGCGGATGTCGATCAGTTCCGGTTGCGCGGCCCCTTTGCGGTGACCGCGGATATCAATCATGAAATACGTCTCTCGGCCACCGATAGCATCGCTTCGGATCTGTTTTTAGCGGCGCCCGCCGGCAAAGCGCCACTCGTGATTTTCATGCATGGATATGCGGGCACGAAGGAGTCTCACACGTATCAGGCGATGCACGTCGCGTCGTGGGGCATGCACAGCCTGGCGATACAATTGCCGAATAGCGGCTCGTGGAGCAACAACGGCAAGACCCTCGCCCGGCTCGTCAATTTCATTTACCGCTCGCCTGAGGTCATCGACAGCCGCATCGACGTCAACAAGATCATCCTTGCAGGGCATTCGTTCGGCGGGACGTCGGTCGCCATCGCGCTGGCGCAAGGTGCGCGCGCCGCCGGCGGCATTCTGCTCGATCCCGCCGGCGTCGGCAGGGACCTGCCCGATTTTCTCAGGAAGATAAGTTTGCCGCTGCTGGTGCTCGGCGCTGACGAACATATTTCGGAAGCCCGTAATCGCGACTATTTTTACCGCTTCGTCCGCGGCGGAATCGCCGAAGTTTCAATCAGGGGCGCCACGCACGAGGACGCCCAGTATCCGTCGCAATTTGCGCAGACCACGGAAGAGTCGCAAATCAGCTTCATGAGTGCGCTGACAGCCGCTGCGATCAGCCTTTCCGCGACGGGAAAATTCGATTATGCGTGGGCAAGTTATGGCGCCGATTTCGAGAATGGTAAACTTTTCAACCCGAAGACGAAGTAAGCCGGTTACCGCCAGCTTCGCGAACCCGCGTTGGCATCCACTACAGCTCTGATGACACCGCCGAAAATAGCCGGACTACACATGCTCGTCATGGTCGTTGCGCAGTTGCTATGGCTGCAGTCAGTCCACGCCCAGGCGCCTCTCAATCCCAAAATCAAGGCGGAAGTTTCGAAACAGGAGAGTATTTACCGCAGCGAAGGTGACCGTGTGCCTGAAGGTTATACCGTGGATAGATCGCTCTCCCGATACGTCGAGGCGCTGACCGGCGATTTCGACCGCTCTTTGGCGAGGCTCGGCCCCGGCGATCGCTGGCTGGATATCGGCGCAGGCAAAGGGCAGGCGATACTCGATTATTTCGCACCGAATTACGACTTGGCACACGCCGAACGGCGCGGCCGCAAAGCGCAGGTTGTCGCCATGTCGATTGAAGATCGCCGCACACCCGAATGGGGATTCAGCGCGGCCAGCCTCGGCGCGAATCAATTGCGATATCTGCACAACCGGCGTTTGCGCGAGTATTCGGTGGAGGAGTTGGGGCGGTTTCAGATCATTACCGATGTGATCGGCGGTTTCTCATATACGACCGACCTGACGCTTTTTATGCAGATGGTGCTCGGTTTGCTGGAGCCGGGCGGCAATTTTTATACAGTGCTGCAAGATGTGCATTCGGAAACCGGCGCCAATCAGCCGTACTATGAAGACTCGCCGTTCCTGACGGAAATAGCGGATTCCAGCGGTGCGGAAATGAAGGTTTGTTCCTGGCTGAAGAGCATTAGCTGTGTGCAGGTGACGTGCGAATTCAAAAAAGAGTGGCGGCCGCCACTGGAAGCGTTTCAGGTTCAGAAAGTCTGCAACGACGTGAACGTGCCCGCATTGACGCCGGTGCATTACGAGGCGGGCACGCCGCCGGAACGACGGTTCGTGTTGAAGAATTAGCCAACCCATAGCAACGGCGGCGGGAATGTGTCCGTCCCGCATTGCCTCTGCGGTCCGGCCATTCGTTGATGCAATGTTAAATTGCATCAACGAACCGCCGTCACGCTTTGGCGTGAGGGCGTCCAACCAAACGTTCAGCGGACGTTTGGTTGTCGAACCCCAGGGGTTCTATTCCCCTTAGCCATCAAACAAAAACGGGCCATCCGCGAGGGTGACCCGTTTTGTTTGGTGGAGGCGAGGGGAATCGAACCCCTGTCCGCAAGTACTCTACAGCCAGTTCTACATACTTAGCCAGGTCATTTAATTTAGCTGCATGCACGCCGACCGGCAAGCTTTCACGCAGCGAGTTACCTTGAGTTTAGTGTTCATGCAAAGTAACCCTGCACGACACGATCTCATGAATATGACTCTGCGCGGCACTTGTTGCCAAGTACACGTCCGGCCCATGAGAAGACCGGTGCAGAGTCCAGCCGGTTATTAAGCGGCTAGAGCGTAGCTATTGTCGTTCGCGTTTATAGCGACCCAGTTGTATTTACGAGGTAGCTGGCCCTCGGTATGCCCTGAACTGCTTTGCAACCCACGTCGAAGCCAAGTCGCCCCCGAAATCGGGATTCAGACGCGGAAAATTGCCATAAAACGTTACGTTCCGCGCCGGTATTGGCATGCGCATTATCGCATATGTGGCCACCGCGCCTGTTTTCAAGCCGTGGCGCGAATTCCGCGACTACAGGTGCCGCAACAGATCCCCGGGGGCGTCTATCATGGCATCCGCGGCCCACGTTTCGGGATCGTTGCCGTGCAGGTAGCCGAACTTGGCGACGATCGTTTTCATGCCGGCAGCGCGGCCGGCCTCCACGTCGCGGCGGTCGTCACCGACATAGATGCAATGCACGGCCGCGATTCCCATGCGTTCGGTCGCGGCGAACAGGGGCGCGGGGTCGGGTTTTGTCTTGCCCGTGGTATCGCCGCCGATTACGCAGGCGGCGCGGTGATCAACGCCGAGCAGTTTGAGCAAAGGATGCGTGTAGCGTTCGGCTTTGTTCGTGACGACGCCCCAGCGCAAACCGCGCCGCTCGAGTTCGTCGAGCAATTCCGCCATGCCCGGGAAGAGGCGGGTTTCGCGGCACAGGTTGTCCGCGTAAATCGACAGAAATTCGTCGCGCATCGCGTCGTATTCGGGATGCTCCGGTGTCACGTCGAGCCCGATGCCGAGCAATCCGCGCGCGCCCATAGAGGTGTAGGCGCGGGTGGCGGCGACCGGCAATACAGGCAGCTGGCGTGATACCCGCATGCAATTGACCGCATAGGCGAGGTCGGGCGCGGTGTCCGCGAGCGTGCCGTCGAGATCGAACAATACGGCCTTGGTCGTGCGTGTTTTCACTATGCAGTGCAATGCATCAGGTAATTCACGTCGCTGTCGGTGCCCAATGCGTACACACCTGTCAGCGGGTTGTACGTCATGCCGACGATTTCGCGCACGTCGAGACCGGCATGCCGGCAGCAGGCGCCGAGTTCCGACGGCTTCACGAATTTTTCATAGCGATGCGTGCCCCGCGGCAGCATGCGCAGCACGTATTCGGCGCCAATGACGGCAAACAGGTAGGATTTCAGGTTGCGATTGATGGTCGAGAAAAACACGTGACTGCCCGCTTTCGCCATGGTGGCGCAGGCGCGGACGGTGCTTGCCGGGTCCGGCACGTGCTCGAGCAGTTCCATGCACGTCACGACGTCGAAACCTGCCGGCCGCTCGCGCGCAAAGTCCTCCGCGGAGGTCTGGCGGTAATCCACCTCGATGCCGCTTTCGAGGCTGTGCAACTGCGCGACCTTGAGCGCCTGCTCCGAGAGATCGATGCCGGTCACCTGCGCACCGCGTTGCGCCATGCTTTCGGCCAGTATGCCGCCGCCGCAACCGACATCGAGCACGATTTTACCTTTGAGCCCGGCGACCCGGTCGATGTAGTCAAGGCGCAGGGGATTGATATCGTGCAGCGGCTTGAAGTCGCTGGAGGGATCCCACCAGTGATGGGCAAGTTCACTGAACTTGGCGATTTCGGCGGGATCTACGTTGATGTTCATGGCGTGCCTATACGGTCGTGCCAGTAGGTTGCTCTGGCGATGATTTCGTGAGCGTCAAGCGTGGTCAGCCGGCGGTCGTCGAGCACCAGCCGGCCGTTGACCCAGACGTGACTTACGTGCTCGCGTCCGCTTGCATAAACGAGATGCGAATGCGGATCGTAGCAGGGTGTTGTTTCAATTTCATCCATGCGCACGGCAGTGATGTCGGCGCATTTGCCGACCGCGAGCGAGCCGATCCGGTTGTCCAGTCCCAGTGCGCGGGCGGCGCTCAGCGTCGCCATTTCGAGCGCCTGCCAGGCCGAGACCGCAGTTGGGTCGCCGGTCGCGCCTTTGGCGAGCAGCGCCGCCAGCCGGATTTCGGCAAAGAGATCGAGCCGGTTATTGCTTGCCGCGCCATCGGTACCCAGTCCGACGTTGATGCCCGCCTCAAGCAACGCGCGTACGGGCGCCAGTCCGCTCGCCAGCTTCAGATTGGACGACGGACAGTGCGCAACGTGGCAGCCGTGTTGCGCAAACAGGGCGATTTCCTGCGCATCCAGATGGACCGCATGAACGGCAATGAGGCCGGGTCCGAGCAGTCCCAGTTCAGCGAGCCGGCCGATCGGGCGCATTCCGAAAGTAGTGAGGCTCTGCGCGATTTCCGCTTCAGTCTCATGTACGTGCATGTGCACCAGTAAATCGAGTTCGCCGGCAAACGTGGCGATCTGGCGCAGACTCTGGTCGCTGACCGTATAGGGCGCGTGCGGGGCGAGGCAGAAACTCAGCAAAGGCTCATCGCGCAACCCGTCGCGCAAGGCGAGCCCCTTGCTCAAATAATCCTGGGCGTCGGATGCGTAGGGCGACGGAAATTCGGTGACGATCAACCCCACCGCTGCACGCATCCCGGCATCGCAGGCGGCGCGTGCCGTTGCCTGCGGAAAGAAATACATGTCGTTGAAGCAGGTCACGCCGCCGCGCAACATCTCGGCGCACGCGAGCCGCGTACCGTCATATACGTACGGGTCCGACACATGCCGCATCTCGGCCGGCCAGATATGATGGTTCAGCCAGTCCATCAGTGCCAGGTCGTCGGCCAGCCCGCGCATCAGCGTCATTGCGGCATGTGTGTGCAGATTGATCAATCCCGGGATAACCACATGCGCAGTCAGTTCCATGCGTTGGCGCGGGCTGTAGCGAATGCGCGCATCCGCCGTCGGCAGGATTGCCGCGATACGGTCCTCGACGATGACGACCGAATGGTCGGCGAGCACATCGCGCGCGGGTTCCACGGGAATCACCCAACGAGCTTCGATGACGGTGTCGGCGGGTGCGGCGTGGGTGCTCATGTGGGTAGTAGCATACAAAAAAAAGCCCTGCCGAAGCAGGGCTTTTTCAGAGCAGAAGATCTGCGCGGGTTATTTCGCTTCCGGTTTGGCTTCCGGCTTTTTCGCCGGCGGCATGATCGTGCCGACCACTTCCACCGTGACGCGGCGGTTCGGGGCCAGGCATTCGATCAACTGTTTACGCTTCATCTTGCTGTCGCAGAACTTGGTGACCGGGATCGGCTGTTTCGGGCCCTTGCCTTCCCAGAAAATCAGTTTCTGGTCGATGCCTTTGCCGACGACGTAGTCTTTGACGCCGAGCGCACGCTTTTCCGACAGCTTCTTGTTGTATTTTTCGCTACCGATGCGGTCAGTGTGGCCGGTAATGATCACCGCGCCGACCGTCGTCAGCGGTTTGACTTCGTTCGCCAAGAACTCATCGAGCTCTTTCTTGTTGTCGTCGGTCATCTCGGTCTTGTTGAAGGGGATGCCCTGCAACTCGATCTTCAGTTCGACGTTCCGCGGTTCCGGTTTCGGCGCCGGTTTTGCTTCGGGCTTCGGCGCGGGCTTCGGCGCGGGTTTCGGCGCGGGTGGCGGCGGCGGAACCGGGCACAGGTCGGGCGTGCACTGTTTGCAAGCCGCGGCTGCAGCGGCGCGGGCCGGTGTCCAGTCGCTGGTGCGTACACAAACCGTGCCGCCTACCGCGGTTACGACATCAAAATCGGGTCCGGTCACCAGATAACCTTGGTTCTTACCGTTGACTTGCGCCTGCGCAGCAGGCACACACGCTGCTACGATGGCGAGCCCGGCGAGGGCGTTACGTAAAGCTGAATTCATGATTTTTATTCCTCCTGAGCTACAACAGTTAAAACGAACCTTGGGTTACCCGGCCAGCTGTCAAACTTAACCTGCTGAATCAACGACACCCGTAACTAATATCACAGGCCGCCCGATTAGGCAAATTATGCCCGAATCATACCAGAATTGCACGGGTTTCGTTGCATTGCTGCAACAGCAATTTCCGTGCGTGAAAACCGCCTCGCTTCTTACTTCGTGCCGCTCACTTCGACATCGACGCGGCGGTCCGGTTGCAGGCATGCGATCAGTGCTTTGCGGTTCTTCATCCTGCAGTCGGCGGGTTTGGTCAGCGGCTGGGTTTTGCCTTTGCCTTCCGCATAAATGCGATTCGGCGCGATGCCTTTGTCGACGAGGTAATGCTTGACCGCGTCGGCGCGGCGCACCGACAGTTTCTGATTGTATTGGGCACTGCCGATGCGGTCGGCGTGACCGATCGCGAGTATTACTTCGTATGTCGCGCCTTGCAGTACGCGCGTGAGGTCGTCAAGCATGGCTTTGCCTTCGGACCTTAATTCCGCTTTGTCGAAATCGAACAGGGCATCGGCCGAGAAGTTGATTTTTTGCGGCAACAATTTTTGCGGCGCGGGTTTCGCCGTCGCCGGTGCCGCCTCTTTCGGAGACGCCGGCGCGGAAGATGGAGCGGGAGCGGCAGATTTTTTCGGAACCAGGTCAGGATCGCAGAATGCGCCAGCTTCGGCAGCCGCGGCGCGCGCCGGCGTCCAGTCGCTGGTGCGCACGCAAACCGTGCCGCCGACCGCGGTGACGACTTTGAAATCCTGGTCCACGAGATAGCCCTGGTTCTTGCCGTTGACCTGCGCCATCGCCGATGCCGGCACCATCACTGCCGCGCCGACGAAAATGACCAGCACTGATTTCAATGTCGAGTTCATGTTATCCCGTGACTCCTTGGTTTGGCCTGCTGCATTCGCGGATCGTTTTCGCTACTGTCTGTCCGCTTCACCGCTTCGCTTGGCGCGGACGTTTGCGACGCATCGTCTGCATTCGCTAACGGCCATGCTGCGCGATCAAATAAACGCTTGGAAATAATAACATATTCGCACGTCATTTGAAAACGCGCGGGGGCCGATTCGGCACCGCTTGCCGCGCGCCGTCGAAGACACAATAACGGTGACTCGTGATGTGCGCACATGTTAGAATTCACAGCTTTATGTGGCGGCTTCCAAAGCCGTTTTTTTGCAGTTTCCCCACCTTAAGTTTGCATGGACCAATTCGCCAAAGAAACCATCCCGGTTAGCCTCGAAGAAGAAATGCGGCGCTCCTACCTCGATTACGCGATGAGCGTAATCGTGGGCCGCGCGCTGCCGGATGTCAGGGACGGTTTGAAGCCGGTGCACCGGCGCGTGCTGTTCGCAATGCACGAATTGTCCAACGACTGGAATCGCGCCTACAAGAAGTCCGCGCGTATCGTCGGCGACGTGATCGGCAAGTATCACCCGCACGGCGACACTGCCGTGTACGACACGATCGTGCGCATGGCGCAGGATTTCTCGCTGCGTTACCCGCTCATCGACGGCCAGGGCAACTTCGGTTCGGTCGACGGCGACAACGCGGCTGCGATGCGCTACACCGAAATCCGGATGGCGCGGATTGCCAGCGAACTGCTCGAGGACATCGATAAGGAAACGGTCGATTTCGGGCCGAATTACGACGGGTCGGAACACGAACCGCTGATCCTGCCGTCGAAGATTCCCAATCTGCTGATCAACGGCTCGTCGGGCATCGCCGTCGGCATGGCGACCAATATTCCGCCGCACAATCTCACCGAAGTCGTCGCCGCCTGCCAGGCGCTCCTGAAAGATCCCGATATCGGCATCGAAGACCTGATCAAGATAGTGCCGGCGCCCGATTTTCCGACGCGCGGCATCATCTACGGCACTTCCGGCGTCAAGGATGCGCTGCGCACGGGCCGCGGTCGCGTGGTGATACGCGCACGCGCGCACATCGAAGACATGGAAAAAGGCAACCGTCAGGCGATCATCATCGACGAGCTGCCGTACCAGGTAAACAAAGCGAACCTTCTGATCAAGATCGGCGAGCTGGTGCGCGACAAGCGGCTCGAAGGGATTGCCGAAATCCGCGACGAATCCGACAAATCGGGCATGCGCGCGGTCATTGAACTCAAGCGCGGCGAAGTGGCGGAGGTTATTCTGAATAATCTCTATAAAGAAACGCAGATGCAGGACAGTTTCGGCGTCAACATGGTGGCGCTGGTCGACGGCCAGCCGCGCCTCCTGAACCTGCGCCAGATGCTCGACGCGTTTCTGCGCCACCGCCGCGAAGTCGTCACGCGGCGCACGATATTCGAACTTAAAAAGGCCCGCGAGCGCGGCCATATTCTCGAAGGTCTGGCGGTTGCGCTCTCGAACGTCGACGACGTGATCGCGCTGATCAAGGCGGCGAAAACGCCGGCGGAGGCGAAGGAGCAGTTGATGGGCCGGCTCTGGCGGTCCGCGCTGGTCGAGGAGATGCTGGCGAGAGTCGATCCCATTTCGGCGCGTCCAGCCGGGCTTGCGCCGGAATTCGGTTTGCAGAAGGGCGGTTACCGGCTGTCGGAAGCGCAGACCCAGCGCATACTGGAAATGCAGCTGCAGCGCCTGACGGGCCTCGAGCAGGACAGGATCGTTACCGAATACAAAGAAGTGATGGAAAAGATCGTTGACCTGCTCGACATCCTGGCCAAGCCGGCGCGCATCACGCACATCATCAGCGGCGAACTGAACGACATGAAGGAGCAGTACGGCGACGAGCGCCGCAGCGAGATCGTCGAGAACACGCAGGACCTGTCGATGGAGGACTTGATTGCCTCCGAGGAAGTGGTGGTGACGCTGTCGCACGGCGGCTACATGAAATCGCAGCCGGTGGCGGATTACCGCGCGCAGAAGCGCGGCGGCCGCGGCAAGCAGGCGACGGCCACCAAGGAAGATGATTTCGTCGAGAAGCTTTTTATCGCGAACACGCACGACTACATCCTGTGCTTTTCGAACCGCGGCCGCGTTTACTGGCTGAAGGTTTACAGCGTGCCGCAGGGCG
>CAZEAX010000122.1:0-11311 GCA_964510405.1 uncultured Streptomyces sp.
TACGGGGAAATTAAGTGCGGCGAGGCGCTGAATTCAGCGTTTAATTATAACACCCGGTGAGCGGGCTTTTCCGGAACGGGAATACCAGCGTTTCGACCAGCCTGCTCGCACGAAAACACCCGCGTGAAATCGATCTTTCGCGTCGGCCGGGACACTCTGACGCTGCGCGAAAGCCGAACGCGGCAGTGTGTACAAAATTCAACACAAATTGCCGTAATTTTGAGCAGTTTTGGGCGGCATATGCACATCCCGCTTGACGCTGCCGGTGCGCTGGATATATAAGATTATTTAGCGTCGCTATTTTGCTGTCCGGGCGCTGTCGCCGCTAAACCTTTTCAATCAATGACAGGGGGTTTCTGATGAAGTTTTTATCCAAGTTAATAAGTCAATTGCTGATCCTTAGCATGGTCGTGCTGCCGTTCTCCACCCAAGCCGGCATGATAGGCACCGACCAGGTCGTCGCCAGCGCAACGGCCCAAGCCAATCGCGACAAAGTGCGCGAGTTTGTTAGCCGCACCGACGTGCAGAAGCAGTTCGAAGCGTTGGGCCTGACCGCCTCGACCGCCGCAGAGCGCGTCAACGCAATGACCCAGGACGAAATCAACCGCGTCGCGGGCAAGATCGACTCGCTGCCGGCGGGCGCGAGTTCCAGCACCGGCTGGTGGATTGCCGGCGTCATCGTGGTCGGCCTGATCATCTGGTACTTCTGGAAATAACCAAAGCAGATTCAACATGTACAGCTTTAAAGCCCGCTTAACCGCGGGCTTTATTTTTTTGAGCGCCCTGTTGTCGGGTTGCTCGTTCATCGCGCCGCAAACCTACGCGCTCAAAGAAAAGCGGCCCGCCGATCTGCCCCGGCGCGTTGAACTGACAGAAGTTCCGTTTTATCCCCAGGACGATTACTATTGCGGCCCGTCCGCGCTCGCCATGGCGGTGACCGCGGCCGGCGTGCCGGTGGTGCCGGAGGATCTGGTCGACCAGGTTTATCTGCCTGGACGCAAAGGCAGTCTGCAGGTCGAGATGCTCGCCGCCGCCCGCCGGCGCGGTTTAATCGCCTACGAACTCGCGCCCAGGGTCGAGGACCTTCTGCGCGAACTGGCGGCCGGCACGCCCGCGATCGTGCTCGAAAACTTCGGTCCGTTCAAATGGTATCCGATCTGGCATTACTCGGTCGTCGTGGGTTACGACCTCGACCGCCTGGAGGTGATCCGCCGGTCCGGCAAACGCCCGCGCCTGCCTACGCCGCTGCCTGTGTTCGAAAAAATCTGGCGCGAAGAAGATTACTGGTCGATGCTGGTGCTGCCGCCCGAGCGCGTGCCGGTTACGGCAACCGAAACGAAGTATGCAGCTGCGGTCGTCGCGCTGGAACAAAGCGGGCACCTCAAGAATTCGCTGATCGCCTACAACGCGCTGCTCAAGCGCTGGCCCGACAGCCTCACTGGCCAGATGGGACGCGGCAATGTTGCGTATGCGTTGCACGATCTCGAAACGGCCGAAGCCGCGTTCAAGCAGGCGGCGCAAGAACATACCGACTCGGCGGCCGCTTTCAACAACCTCGCGAACGTGCTGGGGGAACGCAACAAGTTGAACGAAGCCCTCGCCGCCGCGGAAAAGGCCGTCGCGCTCGGCGGCCCGATGTTACCGGCGACTGAAGCGACGCTGGAGGAAATCCGCCAGAAAATCGCGGCGGCCAGCGCCGAAGATGCATTGCGTGCGCAGAAACCCGCCGTGCCCGTGGCCGCTCCCGCACCGGCGCAGGCAACGCCTGCGGCCAAGCCGAAATCCAAAACGCGGACGAAAAAAACCGCGCCGGCCGCTTAGGGGCCGGCTAGTCGAGGCTGACGTTGGCCTGCTTGACGACCTTCGCCCATTTCGGGATTTCGCTTTTGATCAGCGCGCCGAATTGATCCGGCGTACCGGCGACCGGCGGCGAACCCATCTCGATCAGCCGCTGCCTGATGTCCGGCAGGTTCGCGATACGCACCATTTCCGCGTTCAATTTGGCGACAATGTCCTTCGGCGTGCCCGCGGGCGCGACCACCCCGTACCACGCGATCGACTCGAATCCCGGCACGCCGGATTCGGCGACCGTCGAGATCTGGGGCAGCACGGGCGAGCGCGTAGAACTCGTCACCGCGAGCCCGCGCAGCTTGCCCGACTTCACGTGCGGCAGGATCGGAATCATGCTTTCGAATGCGAACGGAATCTGGCCGCCGATCAAGTCGACGATCGCGGGTCCGCTGCCTTTGTACGGGATATGCGTCATCTCGACCTTGGTCATGAACTTGAACATTTCCGCGGTCAGATGCTGCGGCGAGCCGGGCCCCGCGGACGCGTAATTGAACTGGCCGGGGTGCGCTTTCATCAGCGCGATGAACTCACGCACGTTCTTGACAGGCAGCGACGGGTGCGTCACCAGCACCAGCGGCACGGAAGCCGACAACACGACGGGCGCGAAATCTTTCGCCGGATCGTAGGGCAGCTTGCTGAAGAGGCTTGCATTGATGGCGAGCGGCCCGCTGGCGCCCATTAATATCGTATAGCCGTCCGGCGGCGACTTGGCCACGAAATCGGCGCCGATGTTGCCGCCCGCGCCGGGTTTGGCCTCGATAATCACCGGCTGCCCCCAGGTTTCGTACATTTTCGCGCCAAAAATACGCGCAAGTATGTCGGTCGTCCCGCCCGGCGGATACGGCGTATAAAAACGAATCGGTTTGGCGGGATAAGTCTGGGCGCAGGCCACATGCCCCCAGCATATGCCCATTACACATGCCAGCAGTGGCGGCAAATATCGTGCTTTCATCGTCTGCTCCTCCGGGTCGGCGCAACCGGGACAGGCCGCGCGCCCATGCATGTTAGCATCCGCCTCGCCGTGAAGCGCCGGGCGCCTAAAGCGCCCGAAAACGGTGCCGTTATATCGCTTTGGTTTTGCCCGAAATCATTGTTATAATGGCCGAAAAGCGCAGCAAACCGCGCAGCAACCCGTTTCAATACCGGAATCTTGCTATGACCACGTTTACCGCCCGGCTTCGCTACGTATCCATGCTGGGCCTGTTGTCGCTGGTATTCCTCGGTGGTTGCGCCAGTACGAAAAACCCGCGCGATCCGCTCGAACCGCTCAATCGCGCGATCTACAAACTCAACGACGGTCTCGACAAAGTGGTGCTGAAACCGGTCGCGACGGTTTACAAAACGGTATTGCCGCAGTTCGTGCGCACCGGCGTCACGAATTTCTACAACAATCTGTACGACGTCCTGACGGCCCTCAATAATCTATTGCAGGGCAAGGTGGGCGACGCGGTTTCCGATGTGGGCCGGATCGCAATCAACACGACGGTCGGCCTCGCCGGCTTCATCGACGTGGCGACCGAAGTCGGGCTTGAAAAGCACAAGGAAGACTTCGGCCAGACGCTCGGCCGCTGGGGCATCAATTCCGGACCCTATCTGCAAATTCCGTTTTTCGGCCCGAGTTCGTTCCGCGACGGCGTCGGTTCCGCGGTGGACTTCAAGCTCGACCCGATCCGCCTGATCTGGCGCAATCACATGCGCACGCGCAATTCGGTGTGGGGTCTGTACGTAATCAACCTGCGCGCCAACCTGCTCGACTCGACCAAGATTCTCGACGAAGCGGCGCTCGATCCCTATGAATTCCAGCGCGATGCGTATCTGCAGCGCCGCCGCAACCTGGTGTACGACGGCAATCCCCCGCCCGAAAAGGACGAGGAAGACATTCCCGAGTTGAAGACCAAACCGCGCGTCGAAGGCGACGAGCCGGCCAAACCGACGGGCGCCGGAATCGAAACACCGCAAGTCTCGGCACCGCTCGAAGCAACTCCAGTCAGCAACGTCGCGCCGGCCGCGCCGGTTTCGACCCCGTCTTCGATCTAACCTAACTCTGCTTTGCGGGCACCGGGCCGTCTTCGGCGCGTCTGGCGCCGCTGACTATCGTCATCGCTGACGACACCATGGTCGCGAGATCCGACATATTGCCCGGCACGATAAGCGTGTTGCCGGCTTTCGCCAGATTCCCGAACGCCTGGACGTAAACCTCCGCGACCTTCAGGTTGGCCGCGTTCATCCCGCCCGGTTCATTGATGGATGCCGCCACTGCGCGCACCGCGGCGGCATTCGCGGCCGCGATGGTCGTAATGGCCTTCGCCTCGCCTTCGGCGCGGTTGATAGCCGCGATTTTCTGGCCTTCGGATTGCAGAACCGCTGCCTGTTTCTCGCCATCGGCAAGATTGATTTCCTGCTGGCGCTGCCCTTCGGACTTGGCGATCAATGCGCGCTTTTCGCGCTCCGCGGTGATCTGCGCCTGCATCGAGCGCAAGATCGCCTCCGGCGGCGTGAGGTTCTTGATCTCATAGCGCAGCACCTTGACGCCCCAGGTGCGCCCGGCTTCATCGAGCACCGCCACGACCTGGCGGTTGATTTCGTCGCGGCTCTCGAACGTCTTGTCGAGCTCCATCTTGCCGATCTCCGAACGCAGCGTGGTCTGCGCGAGCTGAGTGATGGCGGCGATGTAATTCGACGAACCGTACGACGCGAGCCGCGGGTCCGTGACCTGGTAATAGATGATGCCGTCGACGCCAAGCTGGGTGTTGTCCTTCGTGATGCAGACCTGCTCCGAGACGTCGAGCGGCACCTCTTTCAACGAATGCTTGTAGGCCACGCGGTCGAAAAACGGCCAGATCCCGTTCAGGCCGGGCTCCAACACGCTGTGAAACTTGCCGAAACGCTCGACCACCCACGCCTGCTGCTGCGGGACGACCTTGATCGATTCGATCGCGAGCACGATGCCGAACGCGATCACGAAGAACGGCACTGCGTAGGCGGCCTGCCCGTTGGCGATGAGCACCACCGTGATGATGAATACAACGATCAATTTAGCAAACATGGTTTTCCCCCCTGAGCGTGCCGCAATAAGCGATTGAAAATGTAGCGGTGTGCAAGATCATCCCGGCCGCGCCGCCGACACGTGCAGGGTATTGCCGTCGACGTGCCTGATGTAAAGCGTGTGTCCCGCTTCCGCGCCCGGCTCGTCCAGCACTTTAGCGTCCCACACCGCATTTCGGTAACGCACGCGCGCCAGCCTCTCGCGCTCGTTGACCCAGCCGTCGAGCACCACGCTCTGCCCGACATCGAGCGACACCGCGGGAGAGGACGTCAGAGTTTTGCGAAAGCGCGTCACCAGCGTCACGCCGATGATGGCAATCGCCGCAGCAACCAGCGCCTGGATCCAGAACGAATAATGCAGAAAGGCCACCGCGGCGCCCGCCAGCGCGGCAATGCCGATCACAAGCAGATAGAACGTGCCGGTAATCAACTCCGCAATGATCAGGGCGATGCCGGCTATCGCCCACCACCAGTATTCTTCCATCGCGCACCTCCCTTGCCCGCCTGCATCAGCCGCGGAACATGAGTTTGCCACAAACGCGGCGGCGCGTTCGTGCGGTGCGATTAAACCGGCACCGGGGCCGAACGCAGGTATTACGCGTCGCCGCGCTTCAACCAGGCAATGATGTGATCGGCGACGTGCCGCCAGTCCCGTTCCAGCATCATCGCGTGCGCCATGTCGGGAAATATTTCGGCGGTCACGCCGTATACGCGCGCCGTCGACTCCACCATGTCGCGCGGGAAAAACGCATCCGTTTCGCCGCCCAGCACCATCACCGGCACGCCCGTCGCGCGGCCAATGAAAAAATGCTGTGGCCAGGACAGATCGAAGACGGCGCGCTGCGATTCCGGCTGCATGCGCGCGAGATGCTTGCCGGCCTCTTCGTCGGAAATATGGTCCGAGAAGATCGCGCGGCGCACGCCACCCATCGTCGCAAATCCGGGATGCGCGTAATGAATCATGTTGATCTCGCTGAAAAGCGTGGAATCGCGCGACGCCAACAGCATGGACGAGCTTAACAGGCCGTCCGGCGGCACCGAGGCCATGAAGACGGCCGCTGTGGCATTCAGTTTATGCAGGCAGCGCTGCACCACCATGCCCCCCATCGAATGGCCGATCACGACAAGCGGCGACCCGATGTGCTGCGCGACGCGCTGCACGTCGACCTCGTAGTCGTCGATGCTGGTTGCCGCCAGCGTGTCCCATCCCGTGCTGCCGCCATGGCCGCGCAGGCTGACGGCATGCGCGGCGAATCCACGTTTCGCGAAATAGGGCAGGAAATATTCGTCCCAGCACCAGGCCGCAACGAATGCACCGTGCACGAAAAGCAGTGGCACGGGATGCTTGGGAGTCTTCGGAACATGGCTGATGAGTTCGAGCCCGTTGACGTCTGCGACCTGTCTCACGACACAGCACCCGGATTGGCAATTAACTTCTCGCGGGAGCGCGCAGTGCGGCGTATCGTTGCCACGCATGCTTCTTTCATTTCAACTCCGTCAATTCAGGCGCGACGCAAGCGCCTGCAGCTCGGCCACTTTCTGCCGCACCGTGTCGGCATCGCGCGCGACGGGCAGCATCTTGAGATAGGCCTGAAAATCGAACAACGCTGCGCGGAAGCATTCGAGATTCAGATAAATCATGCCGCGGTCGCGGTATTCCTCGGCGAGTTCCGGCATCACGCTGATGATGCGGTCGGTGGCGGTCAGCGCTTTCATCCAGTCCTTATGATGCGAATAGATGCCTTTCAGGTTACGCAGAAGGCGCGCGAGTATCTCACGGTTGCCCGCCGTGACCAACATGCCCGCGACCATCGACTTCGTGGGTTCCGCACCGTTGCGCAGTGCTTTCACGCGCCGGCGCAATTCCTCGAAGCTCAGGGAAGCGCCTTTCGCATATGGATCGAGCACGACCGTGCCGTCGCGCAACGGGCACTTGACCAGAAAATGCGCGGGAAACGCGACGCCGTGCACCGTCAGCCCGATCCGCCGGCCGATCTCGATATAGACCACCGCGAGCGTAATCGGAATGCCGCGCTTGCGATCCAGCACTTCGTTCAAAAAACTGTTGCGCGCGTCGTAATAATTGGCCGCATCGCCGGCGAACCCGAGTTCCTCGAACAGGTAACGGTTCAACGCGATGATGGCGTCGGCCTGGCTGATGTCGGGACGCAGGCGGCGCTTGAACGTTGCGGCCATATCGTCCAGCCGCGCGAGATACGCGTCCACGTCCAAGTCGCGATACTCCTCGGCGGCGATCAACAATGCGGCTTCCGCGAGATTGATTTTCTCGTCCGCGCCGCCGACGACCCGCCCGAAGCGTTCGGCCCGCGGCGTCATGCGCGCCTCGCGAGCGGCAGGTTCATCAGCAGGTTCTGCGGTTTCATGCGCAAATGGCCGTCCGCCGTCGCCGCCAGCCCGAGAAAAACCGGTTTGCCGGCAATCTCCGCCCGCATGTCGGACGGATTGCCGAAGTCGAGTCGGTAAAGCCCGATGACGCGCCGCATGCGTTCTTCGCCCACATCGCCGCCATTATAAATCTCGTTGAGCATCGCGGTGGATTCGGCGTCCAGTCCGACATGCCATACCCAATCCTCGTCCGGAATTTCGCGCACCGGCGCAACCGTGACCGGCGTCTCGTGAAAATGCGCGACCCAGGCCTCGATGACACGACACAGCGCGGCGCAGCCGGCGTGCGTGCCGTTTAACTGCAGCACGGTGTCGTAACGCTCGTCGCGCTTCCAGTATTCGTCACTCGTTTTCGCGTCGAGCACGTCGAGGTCTATCGTACGCAGCGGTATCTGCGCCTCGCGCACGAGCCGGCCGAGATTGCCGAGGCCCCCGCCGCTCGCGTGGACGGCGACGGTTTCGTCATCGGCCAGCCGAATTGCGCCGTTTTCGACGTTGACGCGCTGGCGCCGGAAGAAAAGCTCGGCGGCGCGCGCTTTGAGGCCGTCGCCATCGCCGTCGAGGATGCCGCGCAATATCGCCTGCACCGTTTGATCGATGAACAGCGGCGGCACTGCGACGTCGTGCCGGAAGAGCCTGGCATAAAACGCTTCAAGCGACGGCGCCGCGAGCACCTGATCGCGGAAATGCAGCATGATGCGGTAGTTTTCGCGCGCGTCCTCGTCGCGCAGCTTCGCGATGCGCCGGGTATCGACTGCCAGCCTCGGCCGATCCATCAACGCCGCGTGCAACGCGCATTCTTCGTCGCACGAAGAATCGACGGGCGCCAATTCGGGCCGTACGTAATACGCGCGCAGGTAGTCGTCGGTTACGGCGAGCCGTCCGTTGTCGCGGGAGAGCAGGTGGTAACCGCTGCCGCGCCAGAAATCAGGCATGTAGTCCAAGCTGCAAGTCGAGGCCCATGGCGCTCATTTTACGGGTGCGGGAGCCGCCGCGGCGCGGCTTTCGAGCTCCTCCCAGCGCGCAAATGATGCTGCCAGATCGGCGTCGATTTGCGCGAGCGTCTTCTGCAGCGCCTGCGCTTGCGCGGGCTCGCTGCGGTACAGCGTCCCATCGGCGAGCCGCTGGGTGATCGCGGCCTGCTCCCGCTCGAGCGCGGCGATCTGCTCCGGCAACGCCTCGAGCTCCCGCGTCTCCTTGAAGCTCAGCTTCACGCGCGGCGCGGGACGAGCGGCGGGTTGCGGCACTGTTTTGCGTTCGCGGGTACCGGCTTTCGCTTCCTCGCGTACTGCATTCGATTGAAAGTCCTGCGCGCGCCGCCAGTCCGCGTAGCCACCAGCGTATTCCACGAGCTTGCCGCCGCCTTCGAACGCGATCACCTGCGTGACGAGGTTGTCGAGAAACGTGCGGTCGTGGCTGACGAGAAACAGCGTGCCCGTATATTCCTGCAGCAACGCTTCGAGCAGCTCGAGCGTTTCGATATCGAGATCGTTGGTTGGCTCGTCGAGCACCAGCACATTCGCCGGTTGCGCGAAGAGCCGCGCGAGCAAGAGGCGGTTGCGCTCTCCCCCTGACAGGCTCGCGACCTTGGCGCGCGCGCGTTCGGGCGGAAACAGAAAATCGCCGAGATAGGAAATCACGTGCTTGCGCGTGCCGCCGATCTCCACAAATTCCGAGCCCGGGCTGATCACTTCGGCAAGCGTGGCCGCATCGTCGAGTTGCGCACGGAACTGGTCGAAATAGGCGATCGACAGCTTGGTGCCGCGCCGGACCGTCCCCGCATCGGGTTCGAGTTCGCCGAGCAGCAGCTTGAGCAGCGTGGTTTTGCCGCAGCCATTGGGCCCGAGCAGGCCGACCTTGTCGCCGCGCTGGATCACGCAGGAAAAATCGAAGATCACCGGCTTGTCGCCAAAGCGCTTGCTGACATGCTGCATTTCGGCGACCAGCTTGCCCGAGCGCTCGCCGGCCGCGACGTCGAGATTGACCTGTCCCAGGCGGTCGCGGCGCGCAGCGCGTTCGCGGCGCAATTGCTCGAGGCGAAGTACTCTGCCCTCGTTACGCGTGCGGCGCGCTTCTATGCCCTTGCGGATCCAGACTTCCTCCTGTGCCAGAAGCTTGTCGAACTTCGCATTCTGTTGCGCTTCGGCGTTGAGCAATTCCTCCTTGCGACGCTGGTATTCCGCGTAGCTGCCGGGAAAGCTCGCCAGCCGCCCGCGATCGAGCTCGATCACGCGCGTGGTCACGTTGTCGAGAAAGCGCCGGTCGTGCGTCACGAACAATACGCTGCCGCCAAAACCCCCGAGCAATTCTTCGAGCCACTCGATGCCGGCGACGTCGAGATGATTGGTCGGCTCGTCGAGCATCAGCAATTCGGGCTCCGTAACCAGCGCGCGCCCAAGCGCCACGCGCTTCTTGAGGCCGCCGGACAAGGTGCACACGCGCACGTCGGCATCGAGCCCGAGTTTCGCCAGCGTCGTTTCGACTTTCGAGTTGGCGCTCCAGCCGTCGTTGTGCTCGAATTCGGTCTGCAGTTCCTGCATACGTTCCAGCAGCGCCGCATGATCGCCGTGCTCGTCCGCGAGTTGATGCGAGAGTTCGTGATATTCGTGCAGCAGCGCGGTCTGCGCGCCCAGTCCGGCGGCCACCGCATCGAACACCGTGGTGTCCGGATCGAGCGCGGGCTCCTGCGCGACCAGTGCGAACTTGAGCTCCGGCTCGCGCCACAGCTTGCCGTCATCGAGCGGGAATTCTCCGGCAATGATTTTCAGCAGGCTCGATTTGCCCGTACCGTTGCGGCCGATGAGCCCGATGCGCTCGCCGCGCTCGATTACCAGATCGGCACGGTCGAGCAGTGCGACGTGACCGAATGCGAGGCAAGCACTATCGAGAGTGACTAAAGGCATAAGAGCAGTGATGGGCGATGGGTGATGGGTGATGAGTCGAAGGATTTATCCATTACCCATTGCTCATTACCCATTACCTGTTTCCTTGTCTGCCGGCACCGAAATTTCGACGAGATTGTCGTCCGGATCGCGCACGTATACCGAACGGATCGGAAAGCGCGCGCCGGTGCGCACCGAAGGCCCCTCTTCGATCGGGATGCCGTGCTTCTTCAGCTTCGCGATCACGTCCTCCAGCGGGCAATCCGCAAGAAAGCAGAGATCGAGCGAACCCGGCGTCGGCGCGCGCGCCTTGATGCTGGCGTCGAAACCGGGCGGATGCACGTTGAATTTCTGGTCGCCGAAACGAAAAGCGATGCGGCCCGCGCCGTAGTTTTCGAGCCGCATGCCGAGCACCTGCGTGTAAAACGCAGTGCACTTGTCGAGATCGCGCGTCGTCAAAACTATATGATCTATGCATTTAATCATGTCTTGGCCAATTGGTTTAAGTCGTTGACAACTTCTTTGGTGTTGCGCGCCGGGTTGACGCCCAGGTAGATCTTCACCACTTTGCCGGCGCGATCGATCAGAAAAGTATTGCGCCTGGCGAACTTGAAAAATCCAAAGTCGCGCAGCGAACCGTAACGCGCCGCCGTTGCACCCTGACGATCGGCGAGCAGCGCGAACGGCAGGTTGTACTTGCGTGCGAATGCCGCATGGCTCGCGCTGTCGTCGACGCTGACGCCGCACACCACCGCGCCCGCCGCCTCGATTTCGCGCATGGCGTCGCGAAAGCACGCCGCCTGCTCGGTGCAGCCCGGCGTGTCGTCGCGCGGATAGAAATACAGCACCAGCCATTTGCCGCGGAATTCATCATTTGTCCGTATGGTACCGTGCTGGTCCGGGAGTTTGAATTCGGGCGCGGCGTCGCCTGGCTTCGGCAGATTGCGATTGGCGTGAGCGGTAAGGCGCCATAACAACAGCGCGACGCCGACCACGAATGCGATCAGCAGCCACTTGAGCATGGGATTTCCTTCGGGGAACAGCGCATATTTTACGTTAAAATGCCTGCGCACGCCCCGGTAGCTCAGTGGATAGAGCAGCCCCCTCCTAAGGGGCAGGTCGGACGT
>CAZEAX010000123.1:0-11232 GCA_964510405.1 uncultured Streptomyces sp.
TATTTTTCATCCGTTCTGGAATACGGATCCGGCGAGCGCCATGAGCCAGCTCAACAATTTCATGAAAAATCTCGCGATCATGGGCGGCATGCTATACGTAATGGCGTACGGCGCGGGGCCGCTTAGCGTGGATCGCGCGCGCAGCGATGCGAAAGCGCGGCACGGCGGCGCCGCTCCCGAGAAAAAGCGCGGGAAATGATCGATCACAGCGGAGCCATCATGGGTAAGGGGGCGGCAGTGGGACAATTAAAACGAGGATTGCGGTTACTGGGATTGCTTGCGGCGGTATCGGCGCTCGTCTTTGCGCAGCCGGGCCGGGCAGCCGACGCGCCAAAGCGCTATGCGCTCGAGCGCGGCGGGTTTTTGCAACTCAAAGTGCCGGCCGGCTGGCGCGAGGAGATCGACGCGAAAACGCAGCCGCCGGTGATCAGCTTCCGGCCGGCGGAAGGGCAGCCTTTTATGGTGTCGGTGGTCCCCGCGCAAGCCGCCGAAGGCAAACGCGCGCCGTCGCGGCAGGAACTGCGCGCCGAGGTCAGGCAGATGGCAGGCGCCATCCAGCCGTTTGCGGTCGAGAGCGATATCAAGTTGAAAGAGTTCGCCGGTTCCGCGGGGCCCGGTTTTCAGTTTTTGGCGACCGATTCTGCGCCCGCGGCGGGCGAATTCAAGTACATGACGCGCGGCAAGTTGAACGTCGGCGACGTGTCCGCGACGTTCACGATATTGACCAATGACGGCCAGGACGCAGTTGTCCGCGCGGCGCTCGCGATGCTCAAAAGCGCGACGCGTGTTGCGCGCTAGCGGGCCAGTCGTCCGTTCTATCGTAACAAGCGCGATGCGGGGCATGCGCGTTGTCCGCTAAGAGCCCGCCGCTGGCGCGGCGCGTGGCCGGGGTCGCGCCGTTTCACGTGATGGAGCTGCTCGCGCGCGCGCGCGAACTCGAAGCCGCGGGCCGCACCATCGTGCATATGGAAATCGGCGAGCCCGATTTTCAGACGGCCAAACCGATCTGCGACGCCGGCATCCGCGCGATCGAAGCCGGCCGGCTTTTTTACACGCCGGCGCTGGGCATACCCGAATTGCGCGCGGCGATTTCCAGGTTTTACCGCGAGCGGTATGGCGTCGAGGTGCCCGCATCGCGCATCATCGTCACCTCCGGCGCGTCGGGCGCGCTGCTGCTGGCGATCGGCGCGCTGATCGATCCCGGCGACGAAGTGCTGATGGCGGACCCCGGTTATCCATGCAACCGGAATTTTGTGCGCATGATGGGCGGCGTGCCCGCCGAGGTGCCGGTCGGCGCGGAGAGCGCGTACCAGCTGCTGCCGGAAATGGTCGAGCGCCACTGGACGCCGCGCACCAGTGCCGTGATGGTGGCGTCGCCGTCCAATCCCACGGGCACTCTGATGCCGGAAGCGTCGCTGCGCGCGATCGCGGGAATCGTGCGCGAGCGCGGGGGCGCGCTGATTGTCGACGAGATCTATCACGGCCTTGTCTACGACGGCGACTACACGACCGCGTTGAAGCAGGGCGACGACCTGTTCGTGATCAACAGTTTCTCGAAGTATTTCAACATGACGGGCTGGCGCCTGGGCTGGATGGTGGTGCCGCCCTCGTACGTGCGCGAATTCGACAAACTGTCGCAGAACATCTATTTGTCCGCGCCCAGCATCGCGCAGTACGCCGCGCTCGCCGCGTTCGAGCCCGCGACGCTCGCGATACTCGAATCCCGTCGCGCCGAATTCAAAGCGCGCCGCGATTTCCTGCTGCCCGCGCTCGTCGAACTCGGCTTCCGGATACCGGTGGTGCCGCCCGGCGCGTTTTACATCTATGCCGATTGCGGCGCGCTGACCGCCGACAGTTTTGCGTTTGCGCGCGACCTGCTCGAAACCGCCGGTGTCGCGATCACGCCCGGTGCGGATTTCGGCGCGCATGGCGCCGAACGCCATGTGCGCTTTGCCTATACGAATTCGATACCGGTGCTGGCCGAAGGCGTGAAGCGCATCGGCGAATTCATCGCGCGGCGATAGACTTCACGCAATCGCGCGCACGACGAGCGAGCCGCCGCTCAGTATCAAGAGCGAGCCTATCACCTGGAACAGGCGGCGGCGTGTGAGGGTAACGTGCATGTGGTGCCCGATCCACAGGCCGGCGAGCATCGGCACGGCGAACACGGCGGCCGACGTCAGCACGCCCGGCTGCGCGAAAAGTCCGGCGGCGGC
Organism: uncultured Streptomyces sp.; assembly: GCA_964510405.1. Lineage (GTDB taxonomy): Bacteria > Pseudomonadota > Gammaproteobacteria > Burkholderiales > SG8-41 > PALSA-1004. Next base: position 2,217 of record CAZEAX010000123.1, read on the forward strand.
AAATAACAGGATGCGGGTTCCGGTCGTGATGATGAACACCACCGACATCGTTGCGCGCACCTGGGCGGCGTCGAGCCCGCGCGCGCCGAGATAAATCACGTACAGCGGGCCGGCCGCGCCGAACAGCGCGGAGATCACGCCGCCGAAGCCGCCGACCGGCAGCGCCCACGCGCGGCCGAGCTTGAATGTCGGCTCGCGGCCGCTCGCCGCATAGACACCGTAGCCGAGCACGAACACGCCGAGCGCGGCCAGGATCAGGTCGCCGGGCAGATTCACGAGCAGGAACACCCCGGCGGCGATGCCCGCCAGCATGCACGGCACCAGCCACGCGAGTTCGCGCATCGCGATGGTCGCGTGAAACTTGAACCCGGTTCGCAGCGCGGCGCCGAAGTCGAGCAGCACGAACATGGGAATCACGAACTTGAGCGGCAACAGATGCGCGAGCAGCGGCACCGCGATGATGGTCGACCCGAAGCCCGTTATGCCGAAAACTACGAAGGCCCCGGCGACGACGAGCGCGGCGATTGCAAGTGTTTCAGGAGGCAGCGGCATTATGTCAGGCACTTCCAGGTGCGGCCGAGTATAGCGCGTAACGGGTAAAATACGCCCGCCCCGGCTCCATCCATGCAGGCAAAAGCGCGACCAGTCGATGCACGATTCCACACGCCTGACCCATCCGCGGTATCGCGCAGACATCGACGGCTTGCGTGCCATCGCCGTGCTTGCGGTGGTCGGTTATCACGCGTTTCCGGATCGGGTCCGCGGCGGCTTCATCGGCGTCGACATCTTTTTCGTGATTTCCGGTTTCCTGATTTCCACGATCATATTCGACAGCCTCGAACGCGATCGCTTCAGCTTCGTCGAGTTTTACGGCCGCCGCATCAGGCGCATATTTCCCGCGTTGTTGCCGGTGCTCGCTGCGAGCTACGCGTTCGGCTGGTTTCAATTGCTGGCGGGCGACTTCAAGCAGCTGGGCGGGCATATCGCGGGCGGCGCCGGGTTTATTTCCAACTTTATGTTGTGGAATGAAGCCGGCTACTTCGACAGCGCCGCGGAGCTCAAACCGCTCCTGCACCTGTGGTCGCTCGGGATAGAGGAGCAGTTCTACGTTTGCTGGCCGCTCATCGCGTGGTTGGCCTGGAAGCGGCGATGGGGTCTGGCCAATATCACGATAGCGCTCGCGATTTTGTCGTTTGCGGTAAACATCGACTCCGCGCAAAGCAACGTGGTCGCGGCTTTTTACTCGCCGCTCGCCCGTTGCTGGGAATTGATGGCGGGCGCATTGCTCGCATACGGGTCGCTCCACGGCTGGCGCACATTTCCCGCGCTGACGAAGCGCCTGGCGGCGTGGTCGGCGGCGACGGGAATGACGCGCGAGAGATTTTGCGATATCCGTTCGGTGTGCGGTGTGCTGTTGGTCGCCGTCGGGCTTCTGGTCATTACGCGGGACGTGCGTTTTCCCGGCTGGTGGGCCCTGTTGCCGGTGGCGGGCGCCGTACTGATCATTTCGGCGGGCGCGCAAGCGTGGCCCAATCGCGCGGTGTTGTCGAACCGGGCGCTCGTATGGATCGGATTGATCAGCTATCCGCTGTATTTGTGGCACTGGCCGTTGCTGACGTTCGCGCGCATCGTGGAAGGAAAAACGCCGTCCGCCGGAATGCGCATGGCCGCAGTACTGCTCGCCGTGCTTCTCGCCTGGCTGACTTACCGGTTGCTTGAAAAGCCGGTCCGTGCAGGCTCGCACGGCGGCAAGAAAGCCGTCGCGCTGTTCGCGGCCATGATCGCGGTCGGTTACCTCGGCTACAACTGCGACGAGCGCGACGGGCTCGGCTTCAGATTTCCCAAAATCGTGCAGGACCTTACGGAATTCAATTACGACCATAAAAGCGCCTACCGCGAAGGCTCGTGCTTTCTGACCGAGAACCAGGATTTCCGGGCGTTTGCGGCGTGCGATACGCCGTCCGGCAAACTTCGCGGAAAGTCGATTTTCCTCTGGGGCGACTCGCACGCGGCCCATTTATATCCCGGATATAAAGCAGTGTTCGGGAGAGATCACGTCATCATTCAAAGAACGGCATCCGCCTGTCCGCCGATCCTGGATATGGAAATCGATGTCCGTGCGCATTGCAGCGAGATCAATGCGCACGTGCTGGAGCTGATCAAGACGGCGAGGCCCGCGAAGATCGTGCTGGCCGCGAACTGGACACGCTACGATTGGCGCAAGATAGGCGGGACAATCGAGCAGCTTCGCGGTGCCGGATTCACCGATATCGACCTGGTCGGTCCGGGTCCGCAATGGGAGAGCAGCCTGCCGGTCCAGCTCTACCGCAAGTTCAAGTCCGACCCGTCGCAACCGGTGCCGAAACGCATGACCTTCGGCCTGCGAGACAATTTCACGCGACTGGATCCCCTGCTCGCCGATTATGCGGCGGGGCTCAAGGTGAACTATCTGTCGCCCGCGCGGATTTTCTGCGACAAGGGCGGTTGCGTGACGAGACTGGGCGAGACCGGTGATACGATAACGTTCTGGGACTGCTGCCACTTGACCGACGCGGGATCGCGTTTTCTGATTTCCAACTTAGCCCGCATAGACCGCCGACCATGACCCGATTGATACTCATCCGCCACGGCGAAACCGTGTGGAACCGCGAGCACCGCATGCAGGGGCACTCCGACAGCCCGCTCTCCGACACCGGCCTGCGCCAGGCACAGCTGCTCGCGCAGCGCCTGAAAGAAATCGAATTCACGGCGCTTTACTGCAGCGATTCGGGGCGCGCGCACCACACCGCGCGCAGCGTCGCCGAGGCAACGGGGCACGAACTGATCGTCGAGCCGCGCCTGCGCGAGCGCCACTTCGGCGTGTTCGAAGGGCTCACCGGCCCGGAAATCCAGGCGCAGCATCCGGACGCTTACGTGCGCTTCAAAAGCCGCGATCCGCACTACGCGGTGCCCGGCGGCGAAAGCGCGGCGGCGTTTCGCGACCGCGCGCTCGCATGCCTGACCGAAATTGCCGGCCACCACGCGAACGAAGTGGTGGTCATCGTCACGCACGGACTCGTGTGCGACATCGCCTACCGCGCGGCGCACGGCATCGAACTGATGGCGCGGCGGGATTTCGAGCTCGTCAACGCGGGGCTCAACCGGTTTCGCTACGAGGACGGCGCGTGGCACATCGAGGTGTGGGGCGACGCTGCGCATCTCGCGCCGGAACTCACTACCGTGACGTAAAGGACATTCGCACATGACACAGGATCTCGAAGGGCTGACCAGCGCGCGCGCGGTATGGGATTTCACGACCGGCGACGCGCGCCGTTTTTTCGACCGCGTGAGTCTGCTGAAGCAGACGGCGGAGAGTTTTCTCGCCCGCGGCGTCACGCTGGATTTCGCGATGCTGATCCACGGCCCGGCCACCCAGTTCGTCGCGAAGACGCATGCCGGCACCAAATTCGACAAGGCCGGCTGCACCACGCTGCCCGAAATCCACGCGCTGCTCGAGTCGCTCGCGGCGCTCGGGGTGCGCATCGAGGTCTGCCTGATCGCGATGGAGCGCAGCCACGTCGCGCGCGAGAACCTTATTGCGTGCGTCGTGGTCGAAGACAACGTGTTCCTGAACAGCATCGCACTGCAAAACAAGGGGTACGCCTGCATGCAGGTGGATTGATGGCGGCCGCGCGCGCGATCACCGTGCTGGTCCACGGCTTGTGGACTCACGGCCTGTTGATGGAGCCGCAGCGCCGCTTCCTGGTGCGCGCGGGTTTCGATGCGGTCGCGTATTCGTACCCGTCGGTGCGGCTCACGCTCACCGAAAACGCGGGCCGGCTCGCGCATTTTGCGCACGCGCTCAATGCGCCCGTCGTCCACCTGGTCGGCCACAGTCTCGGCGGCCTGGTGATCCTGCGCATGCTCGAACGCGAAGCGGCGTTGCCGCCGGGCCGTGTCGTTCTGCTCGGCTCGCCGTACGGCGGCACGCATTCGGGCCGCTCGCTCGCGGCCAGCACCCTTGGAGCGCGCATGCTCGGCCACAGCGTGCGCGAATGGGTTCACTTGAACAAGCCCACGCAGTTTCCCGGCCGCGAAATCGGCGTCATTGCGGGCACGCGCAGCGTGGGATTGGGCCGCATTGTTGCGCGCGACCTGCCGGTTCCCAACGACGGCGCGGTAACGGTCGCCGAAACGCAAATCGCCGCGGCCTGCGACCGTATCGAACTGCCGGTCACGCATACCGGCATGCTGCTGTCGCGGCGCGTGGCGCATCAGACCGGCGCTTTTTTGCGCGCGGGCCGGTTCGATCACGTTGCACCGGAGCGTTGAGATGCGCAAGCTTGCGCTGACGTTGCTGGCGTGCGCATCGCTCGCGGCCGGCTGCAGCAGCTTGAGTTACTACTACCAATCGATCGAGGGTCAGATAGACCTTTTGCAGAAGCGCGAGCAGATCGCAAAGGTGGTGGCCGACCCGGCGACTTCGCCGGCGCTCAAAAAGCGGCTCGAACAGGTGCTGGCAATCCGCGACTTCGCCAGCCGCGAATTGCAGCTGCCCGATAACAAGAGCTACCGCGGTTATGCGGATTTGCAGCGGCCGTACGTGGTGTGGAACGTGTTTGCGGCCGCGGAGTTTTCGATCAAGCCCGAGCAGTGGTGCTTTCCGATCGTGGGCTGCGTCGGTTACCGCGGATACTTTACGCAGGCGCGGGCGGACGCGTTCGCGCAGGAGTTGCGCGAGCGGGGGCTCGACGTGTTCGTCGGCGGCGTGCCCGCGTATTCGACCCTCGGCTGGTTCGACGATCCGGTGCTCAACACGTTCGTGAATTACCCCGGGCACGAGGTCGCGCGCCTGATCTTCCACGAGCTTGCCCACCAGGTCATGTACGCCAGAAACGATACGGAATTCAACGAATCGTTCGCCGTCGCGGTGGAACTCGAAGGGGTCGCGCGCTGGATCGCGCGTTACGGCGATGAGAAGATGCGCGCGGACTTCGCGGGCGCGCAGCAGCGGCGCGCACAATTCGCCGCGCTGGTGCTCAAATACCGGCGCGAACTCGGCGCGCTTTATCGCACCAAAGTCGCCCCCGCGGAGATGCGCCAACGCAAGGCTGCGACGTTCGATGCGTTGAAACAGGATTACCGGACACTCAGGGCCGAGTGGGGCGGTTATTCCGGCTACGATCGTCTGCTGGACGACCCCAACAACGCCAAGCTCGCCTCGATTTCCTTTTACAACGCGCTGGTGCCGCAGTTTCAGCAGGTGCTCGCGAAGTTCGACGGCGATCTGCCGGCGTTTTATGCGGAGGCCAGGCGGCTCGCCACGCTCGACAAGGACGCGCGCTATCGGGCGCTCGAGGCCGCACTGCCGGAGGACGAGGAATCGCTATAATTAAAAAACGCAAGCGAGGAACCTGTATGAAATTCACGACCTCCAGTTTCGAGAACAACGGAAAAATTCCCGGCGAATTCGCATTCGGCGTGCCCGACGCCGGAACGCATGTCGCGCTGTCGAGAAACCGCAATCCCGCGTTCGCGTGGAGCGGCGCGCCCGCTAGCACCAAATCGTTTGCGCTGATCTGCCACGATTACGACGTGCCGGGCAAAGGCGACGACGTGAACCAGGAAGGCCGCAGCGTACCGCCGACGCTGCCGCGCGTGGATTTCTATCACTGGGTGCTCGTCGATCTGCGCGCCAACTCGACTTCGATCGAGGCGGGCGAATTTTCCGACGGCGTGACGCCGCGCGGCAAGAACGGGCCCGAAGGTCCGCGCGGCACGCGCCAGGGCATCAACGATTACACGGGCTGGTTTGCGTCCGACAAAAACATGGCCGGCAATTATTTCGGCTACGACGGGCCGTGCCCGCCGTGGAACGACACGATACCCCACCATTACGTGTTCACCCTCTACGCACTCGATGTCGAGAAGTGCCCGGTCACCGGCCTGTTCAAGGGGCCGGACGTGCTCGCCGCGATGCGCGGACACGTGCTCGCGCAGGCAACGTTGACCGGCGTCTATAGCCTTAATCCGCAAGTTAAAGTTTAGCCGGCATACCGCAAGAAGCCCTCTCGTGTCTGGGGTTTCTTGTTTTGAGTTGAGCGGCCGCCTGCCTCTGGCAGGTCCAAGCTGTTGCAAATCCGCAACTCACATCGCGCCGATGTTCATGACGGCGGAATATCGGGTGGACTGATGTGCGCTTGGCAACTTAGAATCAGAAAGGCGGGCCATTCTTCCGCCTGGAAGCGACGGCCTTAAAATCACAAACTACCAGAGGAGTATAAAAAAGTGAAAATTCTTGCTTTGCTTTTTGCTGCGCTTTTGAGCTTAGGGTTCGTGCCCAACGTTTCCGCGGCAGACGCTCCAGACAGCGGCTTTTATGTGCTGGGAGGTGTCGGGAGAACGATGAACAATAATGATCAATCGAACTTGGACAATTTGCTTCGATCTGTAGGTGGGGTTGGATTCACTTCAAGCCTGAGTGATCCGACCGTCTACAAGTTGCAGATTGGCTATCAAGTAATGAAATATTTCGCCGTCGAAGGTGGTTATTTAGGTTCAAGCAACGAAACGTACAACGCCAGTGGCGGAAACCTGGCAGGGCCGCTTTCCGCCTCAGGCAGTATCAAGGGGTGGAACCTGAATGGAGTTGGGATATGGCCTCTCGGGAATCAATTTAGTTTACTGGGCAAACTGGGTGTGGCAGGAATTAAAGAGTCGGTCACGGTAACGGGACCTGGAGGCAGCGCCTCCGCAAACGGCACAAAAAATGATGTTACCTTTGGAATCGGCGCGAAGTATGACTTCAACGAAAACATTTTCGTGAGGCTGGATTTAGATCGGTATAGCGTCGGCTCTTCGAGCTCATCGAGCAAAACGAATGTATGGATGTTAGATCTGGGCTACAAGTTCTGACTGACTTTTGCCTGATAAGAAGCCTGCCGGAGTCGGCGGGCTTTTTTTTGCGTTTAGTTTTCAGTTGAATGAGCGAGCTTGCATAGCCAAAGGTAGATATTGAAACACGGCAAACTGCTGCAAGAAAAACCGGGCACAAGGCCCGGTTTTTTTGTGCTCTTCAATTAGTGGCAGTTACGTCACTGTTTCGACAGCCCCAGTTGCTTCAGCAACGCGCCGTAATTTGCGTTGTCCCTGTCGAGCGACGCGCGAAAGCCGTCGGTCTCGAACGTGTTGACCCACTGGTTTTTTTCGAGTTCGGCTTTCCACGCGGCGCTTTGCACCATCTGCGCCAACGCGTTTTTCCAGTATTGAACGACGCCGGCGGGCATCTCGGGCGGCCCGAACATTCCGCGCCAGTTTTCGTTGACGACGTCGTAGCCCTGCTCGGTAAAGGTCGGCAGATTCGCGAAGCGGCCGCCGAGCCGTTTGGGCGAGGAAAGCGCCAGCACGCGCATGCGGCCCGCTTCCACCTGCGTGATGAGGTCGAGTCCGCCCATGCCGACGTCGACGTGACCGCCGAGTATCGCCGGATTGGATTCGCCGCCGGAGTAGGGGATGTATCTGAGTTTGGTCGGGTCGACGCCGATTGCCTTGGCGAAAACCGCCACCGTAATATGATCCGAATTGCCGAGCGAGGCGCCGCCGAAACTCAACCCCCCGGCGTCCTTGCGCAACGCGGCCTCGATGTCTTTGAGGCTTTTGATCGGCGACTCCGCGCGCACCACCATCATTTCGTACTCGGAAAATATCTTCGCGATCGGCGTCATGTCCTTATATGAATACGGCGTGCCGAGTGTGAGCGGCGTGACCACCGCGTGGATCGCAATGCCGAGCAGCGAGTAGGGGTCGCCTTTGCGCTGGACCATGAGCTGCATGCCGACCGAGCCGCCCGCGCCGGGGCGGTTGACGACCGTGATCTGTTTGCTGACAAGCTTCTGCTCGTTCAGGAGTTGCGCGACCGTGCGGCCGAAGAGATCGACGCCGCCGCCGGGCGCGAACGGAATGATGAACTCGATGTAGCGGCCCGGGTAATCGGCCGGCAGCGCGCCTGCCTTGGGCGCATCGGCTGCGCGCAGCGGCGCGCATGCGAGTGCGAGCGTGCCGCCCGCAATCCGCACGAGCGCGCGCCGGCGGCCGTTGCGCGTGTGCGCATTTGAATCCTGCATATCTCCTCCTGGGTTAAACGACGCCGGCTTTTTTCAAGTCCGCGAGTTGATCGCCATAGCCGAGATTGCCCAGCACTTCGGCGGTGTGCTCGCCCAGCAGCGGCGCGGGCGTGCGCACGCTGCCGGGCGTTTCCGAAAGTTTCACCGGCACGCCGACCACGCTGATCTTGCCGGCGGTCGGGTGCATCTGCTCGACGATCATTTTGCGCGCGATCACCTGCTTGTCCGCGATCATCTGGCCGACCGTGTTGACCGGCGACGCGGGTATGCCGGCCTTTACCAGCAGGTCGACCCAGTAGGCGGTCGGCTTGGTCGCGTAGATTTTCGCGACGATTTCATGCAGCGCGTGCGCGTTCACGGTGCGAGCGTCGCGCGTGGCAAAACGAGGATCGGTCACCAGGTGCTGCAGGTTCATGGCTTCGACAAACCGCGTCCACAACGCCGGGTAGCTCGCGAACACCGTCAGGTACGTGCCATCCGAGCAGAGGAAGAAGCCCGATGGCGCGTTGCTGTCGTTGCGTCCCGTCTGCGCGACCCAGTCGCCCTTGACGTGGAAATGCTGCGCGACCGGGCTCACCATCAGCGAAATGCCGGCTTCGACGAGCGACATGTCGACTTCCTGGCCGCGGCCGGTTTTGAGTGCCCGCACGTAGGCGGAAAGTATCCCGGTGCTCGCCCACATCGATGCCACCACGTCGCACAGCGCATAACCCATGGGCACCGGCGGGCGGTCGCCGTCGATGGTGGTCGCCGCGAGCCCGCTCTCCGCGAGCGCGATCATGTTGACGCCGGGGTCGTCGGCCTTCGGGCCGGTGTTGCCGTAGCCCGACAGCGATGCATATACGAGCGCGGGATTGATTGCCTTCAGCGTGTCGTAGGTGAGGCCGAGCTTTTTCATCAGGCCCGGCCGGAAA
>CAZEAX010000124.1:0-11198 GCA_964510405.1 uncultured Streptomyces sp.
GGCGGCGCGCACGATCTTAGCAATATTGCGCGCCGGACCAGGCGTCGCGCAGCAAGCTGACGCCGTGCGCACCGCATTGCCACGCGCGCTCGAGTTCGACGGCCTGCAGCCCGCCCAGCGCATATACAGGCACCGGATAGTCGCGGATCAGGCGTGAAAATTCCGACCATCCCAGCGGCATCGCCCGCGGATGGGTCGGCGTCGCGGCAACCGGACCCAGCACGACGAAATCCATTTGGAGTTCGCGTGCGCGTGCCAGTTCGGCGGCATCGTGGCAGGACGCTCCGCACCAATCGCAATCGGGTCGCGCCGTAGCCGTCATCAGGCGCGCCGACGTCAGATGCACGCCATCGGCGCCCGCAGCGCGCGCGATTTCGACCGGCGCGTTGACGACGACCCGTGCACCATGCGCGTGCGCAAGGGCAACGACCTCCGATGCAAAACCGCGCAATTCCGCCTCAGGCATTTGCTTTTCCCGTAACTGGATTAGACGCAGCCCGTGGCGCAATGATTGCCCGAGCCGGCCGAGAAATGCGTCGCGGCCGATTTCGCCCGCGCACGTAATGCCGTACACGCCCGGCAACGCGAGCCCGCGCAATATCGGTCCGTTGGCCGGCAATACCGGCGCGACGGTGATATTGCGGATCGATTGCCACGTAAATTGCTGCAATTCTTTGCCATGCAGCTCGCCGGCCCACCCGTAAACGCGGAAAAAGCGCAGGCGCACGTCCGCGTGCGGATAGTCGAAATCCCGCGTGAGCCAGGGATAGACGAGCGTCACGTCGATACCGAGCTCTTCGTGCAGTTCGCGCTTCAATGCGGTCGCCGCATCCTCGCCGCTCTCGACCTTGCCGCCGGGAAATTCCCAGTAACCAGCATAGGCCTTGCCCGGCGGGCGCTGGGCTAAAAGGAATTCGCCGCGCTCGTTGAAAACGACCGCCGCGACGACTTCAATGCGCGCCCGTGCGGGCGCCGTGGCGTCGGCCGCGGCCATCGGGTGCTACGACTTGCCGCGCGCGATCCGGGCGCGGCCGGCCCAATCGCGTGCGAATTGCCACGCGACGCGGCCGCTGCGCGATCCGCGTTGCAGGGCCCACTGCAACGCCGCCTGGCGCACCGCCTCGGAATTTGCGCCCGCGACCTTGAAATGCGAAAGCCACTGGGCAACGATCTCCAGATACTCGTCCTGGTCGAACGGATAAAACGACACCCAGACGCCGAACCGCTCCGACAGCGAGATTTTTTCCTCCACCGTCTCGCCCGGATGAATTTCATCGTCGACGCGTTTGGCCTCGAGGTTTTCCGACATGAATTCCGGCATCAGGTGGCGCCGGTTCGACGTCGCGTAAATCAGGCAATTTTCCGAGGCGGCCGCGACCGAGCCATCGAGCACGACTTTCAAGGCCTTGTAGCCTGGTTCGTCCGCCTCGAACGACAAATCGTCGCAGTAGAGCACGAACCGCTCGGGCCGCAGCGCGATCAATTCCACGATTTCGGGCAGGTCGACGAGATCCTGCTTTTCCACTTCGATGACGCGCAGGCCGCGCGGCGCATATTTGTTGAGCAGCGCCTTGATCAAGGACGATTTGCCGGTGCCGCGCGCGCCGGTCAACAACACGTTGTTGGCGGGATAACCCTCGACAAACTGCCGCGTATTCTGCTCGACCAGCTTTTTCTGGGCGTCGATGCCGCACAAGTCGTTGAGGCTGATCTTGTGGACATGCCGCACCGCTTCGATTGCGCCATGGCCGTTGCGCTTGCGCCAGCGAAACGCGATTGATTTCCATTCGGTCGCTGCCGGCACCGCGGGCAGCAGCTTTTCCACCTGGGAGAGCAACGCTTCAACACGCTTGATCAACCGGGCCCACTCGCTCATGACCTGTAGTCCGCGTTGATGCTGACGTAATCATGCGACAGGTCGCACGTCCACAGCGTCGCCGCCGCGGCGCCGCGATTGAGGGCGACGCGCACCGTGATTTCGCTCTGTTTCATGACGCGCTGGCCGTCTGCCTCCTGATAAGCGGAATTGCGCCCGCCGTGGCGCGCGACGAGTACGTCGTCGAGATAGAGATCGAGCTTCTCGACGTCGAGATCGGCCACGCCCGCGTAACCGATGGCCGCGAGGATGCGGCCGAGATTCGGATCGGATGCAAAGAACGCTGTTTTGACGAGTGGCGAATGCGCGATCGCAAAACCGATCCTGCGGCATTCGTCTTCGGTGCGACCGCCCTCGATGCGGACCGTTATGAATTTGGTCGCGCCTTCGCCGTCGCGGATGATCGCCTGCGCGAGACGCGCTGCCACCTCGGTCACCGCGTCGCAAAACGCGGCGAATTCGGCGCTGCGCGCATCGGTGATCTCATTCATTTTCGCGGTCCCGCTCGCGATCAGCATGAACGAGTCATTGGTCGACGTGTCGCCATCGACAGTAATGCAGTTGAACGATCTTTGCGCAGCGTGCGCGACTGCGGCTTTGACGAGCGGCAGGCTCACGCGCGCATCGGTTGCGATAAACCCCAGCATCGTCGCCATATTCGGATGAATCATGCCGGCGCCCTTCGCAATGCCCGTCAGCGTGACCGTGGCATTGCCGATGCGGCTTTGTTGCGACACGGCTTTGGGCAGAGTGTCGGTGGTCATGATCGCGTTCGCGGCGTTAAACCAGTTCGCTTCGCGCAGATCCGCGATACATGCGGGCAGCCCGGCGGCGATGCGGTCAATCGGCAGCGGCTCCATGATCACGCCGGTCGAAAACGGCAGTATCTGGGAGGCGTTGCAGTTGAGCAGGCGGGCCAGATCGGCGCAAGTCTGGCGCGCGTGGGCGAGGCCTTCCTTGCCGGTGCCTGCGTTCGCATTGCCGGTATTTACCACCAGCGCGCGGATCGACACGGCCGGGTCGAGCGTCGACAAATGCTGGCGCGTGACCACGACCGGCGCGGCGCAGAAACGGTTCTGGGTAAACACCCCGGCGACTTTCGCGCCGTCGGCGAGTTTGATGACCAGCAGGTCCTTGCGTCCGGCTTTGCGGATGTTCGCTTCGGCTGTGCCCAGCGCGACGCCGGGCACCGGCAGCAGGCGAGCGGAATCGGGTGCGGAAAGATTTACGGGCATGGCGGCTGGTTCACTGAAGGTCGCTCGCGATTATATCGTGCGCCGCCGGTGCCGGCCGGCAGCGCTTGCGTGACTGAAAAAGAACTTTGACTGCCGCGCCGTACCCGGCGCGCCCTAGGTCAGCCGGCCGTGGCAGTGCTTGTATTTCTTGCCGGACCCGCACGGACACGGATCGTTGCGTCCGACCTTTTGACCCGGGCGCACGAACGTCTGGGCGTCCGACGCCGGCTGGTCGGCATTCGCCTGCTCGAGCGCCTGTCCGTAGTCGGCATGATGGTACTGCACGTTCTTGGGTGCTTCCGGCTCTTCGACCTTTTGCAGTTCCGCCTCGCTGCGCACCTGCACGGTCAGCAGGATCTTGGTCACCTCGGTGTTGATCATGTCGAGCATCAGCGAGAAGAGTTCGAATGCCTCTTTCTTGTATTCCTGGGTCGGCGTCTTCTGGGCATAGCTGCGCAGGTGGATGCCCTGCCGCAGATGGTCGAGCGCCGCCAGGTGTTCGCGCCAGTGGGAGTCGACGCTCTGCAGCATGATTGCGCGTTCGAACTGGCGCATCGCCTGCGGATCGACCTGCGCGATCTTGGTCTGGTACTTCTGGTTAGCGAGGTCGATGATGCGCGTGCGCAACTGGTCCTCGTCCATATCGGTCTCGTCGGCGAGCCACTGCTTGATCGGCAGATCGAGCTGAAGTTCGGAGGCCAGCGTTTTTTCGAGCCCCGGGACGTCCCATTGCTCTTCAAGGCTTTCCGGCGGGATGTGTTGCGTGACGAATCCGGTGATGACTTCGGCGCGTATCGCCGTGATGCGCTCCGAGATGTCGGTCGATTCAAGCAGCTGGTTGCGCGATTCGTAAATAGCTTTGCGCTGATCGTTGGCGACGTCGTCGTATTCGAGCAGGTGCTTGCGCATGTCAAAATTGCGCGCCTCGACTTTGCGCTGCGCGTTTTCGATCGCGCGCGTGACCCACGGATGCTCGATCGCTTCGCCATCCGGCATTTTAAGGCGCTGCATGATCGCGGCGACCCGGTCCGATGCGAAGATTCTCAAGAGCGGGTCTTCGAGCGACAGGTAGAACCGGCTCGATCCCGGGTCGCCCTGGCGTCCCGACCGGCCGCGCAACTGATTATCGACGCGCCGCGATTCGTGGCGTTCGGTGGCGATGATGTGCAGGCCGCCGGCGGCGACGACCTGGTTGTGCAACTTTTGCCATTCGTGCCGCAAATCCTCGACGCGCTTCTGTTTGGATGCGACATCCAGGCTTTCATCGGCTTCGATTTTCGCAATTTCCGGCTCGGGATTGCCGCCCAGCACGATATCGGTACCGCGCCCCGCCATGTTGGTCGCGATGGTAATCGTCTTGGGGCGGCCCGCCTGCACCACAATTTCGGCTTCGCGCGCATGCTGCTTGGCGTTGAGCACGTTGTGCGGCAGCTTCTCTTTTTCCAGCAGCGTCGACAACAACTCGGAATTCTCGATCGACGTCGTGCCGACGAGCACCGGCTGGCCGCGCTCGCAACAGTCCTTGATGTCCTTGATCACCGCCGCGTACTTCTCGCGAAACGTCTGGTAGACCTGGTCCATCCGGTCGTCGCGGATCATCGGCTTGTGAGTCGGGATAACCACCGTTTCCAGATTGTAAATATGCTGGAACTCGTAGGCTTCCGTATCGGCGGTGCCGGTCATGCCCGCGAGCTTCGTGTACATGCGGAAATAATTCTGGAACGTGATCGAGGCGAGCGTCTGGTTCTCGCGCTGGATCGCGACCCCTTCCTTTGCCTCGACCGCCTGGTGCAGCCCGTCGGACCAGCGCCGGCCGGGCATCAGGCGCCCGGTGAACTCGTCGACGATGATGATCTCGCCTTCCTGTACGACATATTGCTGATCGCGATGAAACAGCGAATGGGCGCGCAACGCCGCATAGAGGTGGTGAATCAGGTTGATGTTGCTCGGGTCATACAAACTGCCTCCATGGGGCAGCATGCCCGCCTCGGCGAGCAGCGCTTCAGCGCGCTCGTGTCCCGCTTCGGAAAGCAGCACCTGGTGCTGCTTTTCATCCACGCTGTAGTCGCCGGGGCCGTTCTCGTCGGCCTGGCGTTTCAGACGCGGCGCGATCTCGTTCATGCGGTAATACAATTCGGTGGTGTCTTCCGCCTGCCCCGAAATAATCAGGGGCGTGCGCGCTTCGTCGATCAGGATCGAATCGACCTCGTCGACGATCGCGTAATTCAACTTACGCTGAAACCGTTCGCCCGGCGTGGCGGCCATGTTGTCGCGCAGGTAATCGAAACCGAATTCGTTATTGGTGCCGTACGTGATATCGGCCGCATAGGCACCCTGCTTGTCCGCATGGTCCATTTGCGACAGAATCACGCCGACCGTCAGGCCGAGAAAGCCGTAAATCCGTCCCATCCATTCGGAATCGCGCTTGGCCAGGTAATCGTTGACGGTGACCACGTGCACGCCCTTGCCCGACAACGCGTTCAGATACGCGGGCAGTGTCGCCACCAGCGTTTTGCCCTCGCCGGTGCGCATCTCGCCGATCTTGCCGTGATGCAGGACGATGCCGCCGATCAACTGCACGTCAAAGTGGCGCATGTTCAACACGCGCTTGCCCGCCTCGCGGACCACTGCGAAGGCCTCGGGGAGCAGTTTGTCGATCGATTCGCCCGCGGCGTGGCGCTGCTTGAATTCCGCGGTCTTGGCCCGCAATGCGTCGTCGGTGAGCGCCGCGACCGCCGGCTCGAGTGCGTTGACGGCGCGGACCGAGTGCGAATATTGGCGCAACAGGCGTTCGTTGCGGCTACCGAATATTTTCTTGAGCAGGCCTGAAATCATGAATAACGTTACACCTAAGGAATTTAGGAACAAGCGGGCCAGGCCCTCTTGTATATCCCCCACCACTTCAGAGGACGCCCTGATTAAATTAAGACCTCAATCAGAGCTTCCCTAAATAAAAAAGGGTGGGGAAACACCCCACCCCCTCTAAACTGCAAACTAGACGTGCGCTAACTGGGCAAGCGGAGAAAACGCACCGGATTGAGCGGCGCCCCGTTCTGACGGACTTCGAAGTGCAGGTGCGGTCCGGTCGCGCGTCCGGTACTGCCCACCTGTCCGATGATTCCACCACTGAGCACCACGTCACCAACCTTGACCAGACGTTTCGATAAATGCGCGTAACGCGTGATCAAACCGTTGCCGTGATCAATCTCGATCATATTACCATATTGAGGGTGGAAATCGGAGAACGCAACCACCCCGCCGGCTGCCGCGTGCGCCTGCGTTCCGGTCTCCGCCATGAAGTCCATGCCTTCATGAAAGGCCCGCACGCCGTTGAACGGATCGATGCGCCAGCCGTAGTTCGACGAATACCACCCGCCCTCCACCGGCAATATCGACGGCAGCAATTTTTTCTTGGCACTGTCGACGATCATCAGCGAATCCAGAACACCGAGCTTCTCGGTGCGATCGTCCATTTGCTTGGTGAGCAGGTCCACCTGGCGGTTAATGTCGCCGAGCGACAAATCGTAAGTGGGTAAAGTAGACACTGCGCCGCCGCGGCCAGGAGCCTGGTCGAACATGAAATCCTGCGGTTTGAAACCGGCGGTTTTGGCGAGCCGCTCGCCGAGGGTGTCCAAACGCAGCAATTGCGCCTGCATCTGGCCGAGCTTCGATGCCAGCGCATTCAGGTTTTCGCGCAAATAGCTTTGCGTTTTTTCGTTCTGCTCATGCTGGGCGCTCAGGATCAGCGAATTGAGCAGCGGGCTGTTGAGACTGGGCGCGTAACGCAGAATCAGGTACTGGAGCGCAAATGCGAGAACCAGCAGCCCGAGCAGGGCGGTGGCCGCGCCGCAAACCAGATGAGGCAGCGAGAGCGTGATCGTGCGCGCCCTGGCCAGTTTCCCTGAAACTAGAATTATGTTCATGCTTGCTCCACAATCTCAGCCATGTCCGCGCGCAAGATCAATTTCTATCTCAACACGTCAGACCGCTTGCGTTCGTTGACCCGCGAGGCCCAGCGCAATGCCGAACTGCATCAGGTACTCGTGAACATCGCGCCACCGCAATTGACACAAGCCTGCTGCGTCAAGCAGTTACGTGATGGAACCCTCACCCTCTTGGCTGAAAATGCCGCGATTGCCGCTAAACTTAAACAGCTCGCTGCTAGATTGTTAGTTGCTTACCGGAAACAGCGAAGCGAGGTTACTTCAATCCGAATTGAAGTGCAAGTAAGCAAGGTCACGGCGCCACCGGCAACGACACGCGAGCCTAAGCGCTTAAGCATTGAAACGATTGAGAATATAGAGAAATTAGCGGGGGGGCTGGAAGACTCCCCCCTAAAGCAAGCGCTAACTTCAATGGCTGCCCGCCAGCGCAAAGACTCGTAGCCTGGCAAGCATTCAAATAACGAGGATCAAGCGCTCGAACAGGATGAACGTCAGCACGATGATCGCCATCATCATGCCATATTTGAGTACCTGCCACGCGAACGTCACATAGCGCCGGTTCTTGGTGACTAGGGACATCAGCAACGACGCGCCGATGGTCGCAACTACGAAAAACCCGACGATCCGCAGTACGAACATGGCGCTAGGCGACGCCGGTCAAAATGTCACGCCAATGCGGGTTGGCCGGATGCGACAAAGGCGGGGACGTCTTCAGGCCGGTCGAAGGTCACGTACTCCCAGGCGGCCTTTTCTTCAAGCAGGCGGCGCAACAGCAAATTGTTGAGCGCGTGGCCCGACTTGTGTGCAATGAACGCGCCGATCACCGGGTGACCAAGCAGGTACAAATCACCGATCGCATCGAGCACTTTGTGCTTGACGAATTCGTCGTCGTAACGCAACCCGTCGTTGTTGAGCACGCGGTACTCGTCGAGCACGATGGCATTGTCGAGCGAGCCGCCGAGCGCCAGGCCCTGGCCGCGCATCCATTCGACTTCGTGCATGAACCCGAACGTGCGGGCACGGCTGACTTCCTTGATGTACGAGGTCAATGCAAAATCCACGCACACCGACTTCGCGGAGTTCTCGAACACCGGATGGTCGAAATCGATGCTGAAATCTATTTTGAAGCCGTTGTGCGGTTCGAAGCGCGCGGACTTGTCGCCGTCGGTGACCGCGACGGTTTTCAAAATGCGGATGAAGCGTTTTGCCGCGGACTGCTCTTCAACACCCGCCGATTGCAGTAAAAACACAAACGGCCCGGCGCTGCCGTCCATAATCGGGACTTCCGGCGCCGACACGTCGACATACACATTGTCGATGCCGAGCCCCGCCAGTGCCGACATCAGGTGCTCGACCGTCGACACCCGCACACCGTCGCGTTCGAGGCACGAAGACAGCCGTGTATCACCGACAAAATACGGGTCGGCCTTGATGCCGACAGGTTCGGGAAGATCGATGCGCCGAAAGACCACGCCCGTATTCGGCGCAGCCGGACGCAGCGTCAGGTAGACCTTTTCGCCGGTATGCAATCCAACGCCCGTGGCGCGGATGATATTTTTGAGCGTGCGCTGCTTGATCACGAATTAACTCTTTGATTCTTATATCTAGTTAAAAAGCATTTTATCACGTTTTAGCGCCGAGGCCGGCAAAAAACCGCAAGGATTGCCGGCACGCGCCGCGATGATGTTAGAGCCCGCCAGTCATTAATTAACGAAATCAACCTCCATTAAGGTACAAAGTAATCAGGCCGCCGATAGCTGAAGCGGTCGCCGCCCGGCCTGCCACGTCCGCGTCGTCAGTCCGCCTGCTTGCGCAGGAACGCCGGAATATCCAGCATTTCGACACCCGACTGGCGCATCGCCTCCACGGTCTGATTGCGATTGCGGCGCATGACGGCCGGTTGGTCGAGTTCCTCGTAATTCACCGCGCCCTGCGCCATCGCACCGTCCGTACCGGTTGCCTGCACGACCTGCAGCGGCTTGGGTTGCATCCGCGAATGCGCTTTGCCCAGCCCGGTCGCGACTATCGTCACGCGCAATTCGTCGCCCAGCGCATCGTCGTACACCGTCCCCGCGATCACGGTCGCCGATTCCGCGGCGAAGGCCTTGATCACATCCATCACGTCGTACATCTCTTGCAACTGAAACAACGATTTGCTCGCCGAGATGTTGACCAGCACGCCGCGCGCGTCCGCGATGTCTATGTCCTCGAGCAGCGGACACGCAACTGCCTGCTCGGCCGCCATCCGCGCACGATCGGTGCCGGCAGCTTTGGCCGAACCCATCATCGCCATGCCGGTTTCGGACATGACGGTTTTGACGTCGGCGAAATCGACGTTGATCATGCCGGGGCAGCTGATGATCTCGGCGATGCCGGCGACGGCGCCGTGCAGCACGTCGTTGGCAGCCCGGAAAGCCTCGTCGAGCGTCACCTGATTGCCCAGGACCTGCATCAACTTGTCGTTCGGGATAACGATCAGGGAGTTCACATGCTGCGACAGCGCTTCGAGGCCTTCCTGCGCGATGCGCTGGCGCTTGCCCTCGAATGCGAACGGTTTGGTGACCACTGCGACCGTAAGTATGCCCAGTTCGCGCGCGATTTCCGCGACCACCGGAGCGGCTCCCGTGCCGGTGCCGCCGCCCATCCCCGCGGTCAGAAACAGCATGTCCGCACCGCCGATCAGGTCGATGATGCGTTCGCGGTCTTCGAGTGCGGCACTGCGGCCGACATCCGGATTCGCTCCCGCGCCCAATCCCTTGGTAATTTCCGGGCCGAGCTGCAGTTGCGTGCGCGCCTGCGAGCGTTTGAGCGCCTGCATATCGGTATTAGCGCAGATGAACTCCACGCCTTTGACGCCGTTCGCGATCATGTGATCGACCGCGTTGCCTCCGCAACCGCCGACCCCGATTACCTTGATGACTGCCTCCTGCGACGGAACTTCCATGATTTCAAACATAGTTGCCTCCTGTGACTAAGGTAAAAACAAAAACTGCGATTTGCCGAACCTGGTGTTGCCGAATTCCCGCGCGCCTTCTGTGTTGCGCATGCCCCTCAAAAATTTCCCTTGAACCAGCTCTTCATCCGGTCGATCAGTCCCGCCAGCGAACCCAATTGCGCCTGCGCCAGGTTGTGCTGCCGCTGCTGCTGCAATCCCAGCAGCAGCAAACCCACCGCAGTTGCGTAGCGCGGATTGCGCACGACCTCCGCCAAGCCGCCGTGATACTGCGGCTGGCCTATGCGCACCGGCATGTGAAAAATCTCTTCGCCGAGCTCGACCATCCCCTGCATCGAACTCGAGCCGCCGGTAAGCACGATTCCCGACGACAGCAATTCCTCATAGCCGGAACGGCGCAGCTCGGCCTGCACCAGTGAATACAGTTCCTCGATCCGCGGCTCGATGACTTCGGCGAGCGTCTGCCGCGAAAGCTGGCGCGCGCCTCGTTCGCCGATGCCAGGCACTTCGACCATCTGCTGCGGATCCGCCAGCTGCTTCAAGGCGCAGCCATACCGGCGTTTGATGTCTTCGGCGTCCTTGGTCGGCGTGCGCAACGCCATCGCGATGTCGTTGGTGATCTGGTCGCCGGCGATCGGGATCACGCCGGTGTGGCGGATTGCCCCCTGCGTAAATATCGCGATGTCGGTGGTACCGCCGCCGATGTCGACCAGGCACACGCCGAGGTCCTTTTCGTCTTCCGAGACGACGGCGGTCGCCGACGCGAGCGGCTGCAGAATCAGGTCGTTCACTTCGAGGCCGCAGCGTCGCACGCACTTGATGATGTTTTGCGCCGCCGACACTGCACCCGTGACGATATGCACGTTGACCTCCAACCGCACGCCGCTCATGCCGAGCGGTTCGCGCACGTCGCCCTGGCCGTCGACGATGAATTCCTGGTTGAGGATGTGCAGCACCTGTTGGTCCGTGGGAATCGGGATCGCCTTCGCGGTCTCGATCACGCGCTCGACGTCCTGTTGCGTAACTTCGCGGTCCTTGATCGCCACCATGCCGCGCGAATTGATGCTCTTGATATGGCTGCCCGCGATGCCCGTATAGACCTCGGTGATCTTGCAGTCGGCCATCAGCTCGGCTTCCTCGAGCGCGCGCTGGATCGCGTTGACCGTCGCCTCGATATTGACGACGACCCA
>CAZEAX010000125.1:0-11119 GCA_964510405.1 uncultured Streptomyces sp.
GGCGGCACCGTCGACATCGGCTTCGCCTGCCTGTCGGGCATGTTCGAGCGCAACGACGACGTGCTCTACATCTGTTACGACAACGAAGCTTACATGAACACCGGCGTGCAGCGCTCGAGCGCGACGCCGCCGGCCGCGCGCACTGCCACCACGATGGCGGTGGGGCAGCATCCGGGCAACGTGTTCGGCACCGGCAAGAACGTGCCGCTGATCGCCATGGCCCACCAGATTCCTTATGTCGCGACGGCCTCGGTGGCGAACCTGCGCGATCTCGAAGTCAAAGTCATGCGCGCAATGGGAATCGGCGGATCGCGCTATATCCACATACACGTGCCGTGCCCGCTTGGGTGGGGCTCGGCGCCCGCAGATACGATCAAGATCGCGCGTCTGGCGGTCGAGTCCGGATTGTTTCCACTGTTCGAGGCCGAGGACGGTGAAATCACCGGGCGTCACCAATTGCGCCGGCGCGTGCCGGTCGAGGAATACCTGAAGCTGCAGCGTCGCTTCGCACACCTGTTCGGTAAGGAGCCTGACGTGCATACGATCGCGGCGATCCAGGCCATCGCCGACCGCAACGTGCGCACGTTCGGGCTGCAATCATGAAAAAACCATTCGCAATCACGCTCGACCCGGGTTCCAGTCTCGCTAACCATACCGGGACGTGGCGCAACGACCGCCCGGTCTATGTCGACCGGCTGCCGCCTTGCAACAACGCATGCCCGGCCGGCGAAGATATTCAAGGCTGGCTCTATTACGCGGAAAGCGGCGAATATCATCGCGCGTGGCAGGAACTCGTGAAGAACAATCCGTTGCCCGCATTGATGGGGCGCGTGTGTTACCACCCGTGCGAAAACGCGTGCAACCGCGCGAGCCTCGACGAGGCGGTCAGCATCCACGCCGTCGAGCGCTTCCTCGGCGACGAGGCGCGCAAGCAGGGTTGGAAATTCGAAATCACCGCGCCGCCGTCGGGCAAGCACGCGCTCGTGGTCGGCGCCGGGCCGTCGGGGCTCTCCGCTGCGTACCACCTCGCACGGCTCGGCCATAAAGTCACAATATTCGAAGCGGGACCGCTCGCCGGCGGCATGATGCGCTTCGGCATTCCGAAATACCGGCTGCCACGCGATGTTCTCGATACCGAAGTTCAGCGCATTCTCGACATGGGCATTACGTTGAAGCTCAACACGCGCGTCGACAACATACTCGACACGATGAAAGCCGGCGGATTTGACGCCGCCTTTCTCGCCGTCGGCGCACACGTCGCGAAGCGCACGGACATTCCGGCGCGTGATGCGACCCGCATCCTCGACGCGGTGAGCGTGTTGCGCGGCATGGAAACGGATGAAAAACCGCAGCTCGGACGCCGCGTCGTCGTTTACGGCGGCGGCAACACTGCGCTCGATGTCGCGCGCACAGCCAAGCGCCTCGGTGCGAGCGAAGCGATGATCGTCTACCGGCGCACGCGCGAGCAGATGCCGGCGCACGATTTCGAGCTGCAGGAAGCGCTCGACGAAGGCATCATGGTCAAGTGGCTCAACACGATCACGCGGATCGAAGATACGACTTTTACCGTCGAAAAAATGGTGCTCGACGCGAAGGGTTTCCCGCAGCCCACCGGTGAATTCGAGACGATAGAAGCGGATACGCTGATACTGGCGCTCGGGCAGGACGTCGATCTCTCGCTGCTCGACAAGGTGCCGGGGCTCGCGATCGAAAAGGGCACCGTGAAAGTCGACCGCAACATGATGACGGGCTACCCCGGCATCTTCGCCGGCGGCGACATGGTGCCGTCGGAGCGCACGGTGACCGTGGCGGTCGGGCACGGCAAAAAAGCCGCGCGCAATATCGACGCATGGCTGCGCGGCAGCGAGCACAAGGCGCCGGCCAAGCACGAGATCGCGCGTTACGATCTGCTCAATACCTGGTATTACGCCGATGCGCCGCAGACCGTGCAGCCGGTGCTCGACATTCTGCGCCGGCAGTCGAGCTTCGACGAAGTTTTGGGCGGGCTCGACGAATCGAATGCGTTGTTCGAAGCGCGCCGCTGCCTGTCGTGCGGCAACTGTTTCGAGTGCGACAATTGCTATGGCGTGTGCCCTGACAATGCAGTCGTCAAGCTCGGGCCGGGCCAGCGGTTCGCGATCAATTACGATTACTGCAAAGGTTGCGGCATGTGCGCGACCGAATGCCCGTGCGGCGCGATTACGATGGTGCCGGAAACAATTTAAAGCAGCTCGCCTACGCCGGCTTCCAGCAGCGCCCACGCTTTTGCGCCGAATTCCGCTTTCCAGCGCGCGTAAAAGCCGCCCGCCAGCCGTTCGCGGAAAGTCGCGATGTCCGGCCGGGTGAACCGGATGCCGCGTTGCGCGAGCTTCGCTTCGAGTTCGCGGTTGAGCCTCGCAGTGTGTTCGCGCTGCCGCCCCACATGCTTCTTCACGTTGCGCAAGACGACGGTCTGAACATCGGGGCCGAGCCGCTCCCAGAATGCGGGATTGGCAATCAGATTGAACCCCGACCACATATGCGACGTGAGCGCGATAAAGCGCGTGACCTCTTCGAGCTTGAGTGAATCGGTGATTGCCAGCGGGTTCTCCTGCGCGTCGACGCGGCGCTCGGCGAGCGCGCGATGGAGATCGAGCACGAAAACCGGCAGCGGCGTCGCGCCGAGGCTCTTGAATGCATCGTCGAAAATGCGGCCCTCGGGTACACGGATGCGCAGGCCGGCGAGGTCGTCTGCGCGGTGGATTGCGCGGTCGACCGTCGAAATGTGGCGAAAGCCGTTTTCGAGCAAACCGAAAGGCACGGCATACACGCCGCGGGTCGCCAGGTCGGAGCGCAGATAATCGCCGAGCGCGCCGTCCATCATCGAATAGACCTGCACTTCGCGCGTATATGCAAACGGCAGGCCCTGGATTTCATACACCGGCGACAACGGTCCCAGCAGGCTGCCCATTACGGCATAAAACTCGATTTCGCCGCGTTTGACCTTGTCGATGATTTCCGCATGCGTCGCCTTGAGGCCGGCATTATCGGCATGCACGCCAATATCGAGCCGGCCGCCGGTCTCCGTACGCACGGCATCCCATAGGTCGATCAGAAACGGGTGCACGTGACTTGCGACCGGCTGGTAATGAAACTGCCGGCCTCGCCAGTGCGGCGGTGCGATGTTGACCGTCACGTTCCGGTCACATCATCACGCGGCCGCCGTTGACGTCGAGCACCACGCCGTTGATGTAAGCCGCGCCGTCGGACGCGAGAAACAGCATTGCATTCGAGTGGTCCTCGGACACGGCGAGCCGGCGCAGCGGCACCTGCGCCGCGATGCGCGCGATGTCCTCATCGGTGCGCAGCGCTTTGACGCGCGGCGTGAGCGTCGTAATCGGCGCAATCGCATTGGCGGTGATGCCGTCGGGCCCGAGTTGCTGTGCGAGAAAACGCGTGAGCTGGATAACCGCGGCCTTCGCCGCGCCGTAGGCGGGCGACGATGCGGCGGTAACGGTGCGTCCGGAGATGGACGCGACGCTGATGATGCGGCCGGCCTTCGATTTCTTCAGATGCGGGATGACGGCGCGCGACATCAGGAACACGCTGCGCAGGTTTAGCGCAATCGTATTGTCCCATTCGTCGAGCGGCATGTCTTCGACGGTCGCGAGCCGGCCGTAGCCGCCCGCGCAATTGACGAGCACGTCGATGCCGCCGAATTCCGCGACGACCCGCGCAATCGCGGCGGCGACGGACTTGTCGTCTTTGACGTCGGTGCGCACGACGAGCGCGCGGCCGCCGCTGCCCGCGATCTGCTTTGCGATCGCTTGCGCGCCCGTCTCGTCGATATCGAGCAGCGCGACACGAGCCTTGTTTTTTGCGAATTCGAGCGCGGTGACCGCGCCTATGCCTTGCGCGGCGCCGGTGACGATGACGCTGCGGCCGTCAAACTCCGGATACAGCGGCATGATCTATACGACGCCTTCCATGACCTGCACCTCGACCAATGTGCCGGCCGCGACGTTGCCCTGGTCGGTCGGCAGGATGATGAAGCAATTGGCCTCGGTCATCGAGCGCAGGATGCCCGAGCCTTGCTCGCCGGTGACGCGCACGCTCCACGCGCCGGCGGCGTCCGGCGTCAGGATGCCGCGCTGAAATTCGGTGCGGCCTGGCGCTTTCTTGAGCACGCTGGTGCACGGGACCTTGAACGTCGGCAGCGGCGGCAGCGGATCGCGCCCACCCAGTTTCAGCAGTGCGTCGCGCACGAACTGATAAAACGTGACCATTACCGAGACCGGATTGCCCGGCAGGCCGAAGAAATGCGCGCCGCCGATGCGGCCGTAGGCGAGCGGGCGGCCGGGCTTCATCGCGATTTTCCAGAAGACGACCTCACCCATACGCTCGAGCAGTTCCTTGACGAAGTCGGCCTCGCCGACCGACACGCCGCCGCTTGTGATTACGACATCCGCGCAGCGGGCCGCTTCGCCGAATGCCTGTTCCAGCAGTTTGGGATCGTCGCGCACAACGCCCATGTCGATGACCTCGCAGCCCAGTCGCGTGAGCATGCCGTGGATCGTGTAGCGGTTGCTGTCATAGATTTGGCCCGCACCGAGCGGCGTGCCGATCGAACGCAGTTCGTCGCCGGTCGAAAAGAACGCGACGCGCAACTTGCGGTAGACGGAGATTTCGCCGATGCCGAGCGATGCGATCAGGCCGATTTCCGCGGGGCGCAGCAGTTCGCCGCGCTTCAACGCGACTTGTCCCGTTTTCAGGTCTTCGCCCGCGCGCCGCAGATTCTGGTTGAGCCGATGGCCGCCGCCGATCGTGACGCTGTCGCCTTTAGCCTTGACGTGTTCCTGCATGACGATGGTGTCGCTGCCCTCGGGGACAACCGCACCGGTCATGATGCGCACGCAGTTGCCGGCCTTGACCGCGCCCTGAAACGGCACGCCGGCGAATGCGGTGCCGGCGACGTTCAAAGTGACGTCGCCGTCCGCCTTGAGATCGGCATAGCGCACGGCGTAACCGTCCATCGCCGAGTTGTCGTGCGACGGGACGTCGAGCGGCGAGATGACGTCTTCGGCCAGCACGCGGCCGAGTGCGGCGCGTATGTGCAGGCGTTCGATGACGGCGACCGGGGTCAGAAAACGCGCGATGAATTCGCGCGCCTTGGCGACCGGCATCGAGTTGGGATCGTAATCGTCAGCGCAACTGGCGGCGCGGATGGAGTCGGCGGGATTGTTCATGATTGTTTCGCGAGAGTGGTGCGGGTGACCGCGAATTCTACCGGAATCCCGCGGCGACGGAGTGCGCCACGCTGTCGGCGCGACCGACGTTCGGGTTATCATGCGCGGGGCTTTGGATTCAATGCAAGGAGGAGGCTGTCATGTTGAGGATAGGCTGCTTGCGGACGACAACCTTGTTCGCAACGATGGTACTGCTGCTTGGTTTCGGCGCAACCACCCGGGCGGCGGCAGACATTCGGCTGGCGACTACGACGAGCACGGAAAACTCCGGTTTGCTCAAGGTTATCTTGCCCGTGTTCGAGGCTAAATACGGCGGCAAGGTGAGGGTCGTGTCGGTCGGCACGGGGGCGGCGTTGAAGCTCGGCGAGAACGGCGACGCCGATGTCCTGCTCGTGCACGCGCGCGCACTCGAGGACAAGTTCATGGCGGCGGGTTTCGGCTCGGTGCGCAAGGACGTCATGTATAACGACTTCGTCATCGTCGGCCCGAAAAGCGATCCGGCGGGCGTGCGCGGCGGCAAAGACGCGGTCGCCGCGATGAAGAAAATCTACGCAAGCGGCGCCAAATTTATTTCGCGCGGCGACGAGTCCGGCACCCACCAGATGGAGAAAGAATACTGGACCGCCGCCGGCGTGGAAACCAAAGGCGCGTGGTATGTGTCCGCCGGGCAGGGCATGGGCCAGGTGCTGACGATGGCGGGACAGCTCGACGGGTATACGCTCACCGACCGCGCCACTTACGCGGCCTACAAGGACAAGACCGGTCTCGACACGCTGGTCGAAGGCGATCCGAAAATGTTCAATCCGTACGGCGTGATCGCCGTGAATCCGCAGCGGCATCCAGGCCTCAATGCGGAGGGCGCCATGGCTTTCGTGAACTGGATCACGTCGCCCGAGGGACAAAAGGTTATCGCCGGCTTCAAGATCAACGGCGTGCAGATGTTCTTTCCGACTGCGCGTTGATGGGCTTTCATTGATGGATTTTTTTGGACCGACTGGCGACGCGTTCCGCCTGCTCTTCACCGGTGATGCGGATCTCTGGCGCATTATCTACACGTCGCTGAGCTGCTCGTTGATCGCGTTGGTGCTGATTTCGCCGGCGGCGATCGCAGTGGGGTTTTTAATTGCAAAAAACACTTTTCCCGGTCGGCGTGCGCTGGTCGTCCTGATCCAGGCGCTGCTGTCGTTCCCGACCGTCGTGGTCGGACTCGTGATTTACATGCTCTTATCGCGGCAGGGGCCGCTGGGTTTTCTGCGGCTTCTGTTCACGCCCGAGGCGATGATCATCGGCTACATGGCGATCGCATTTCCAGTGCTGGTCGTATTCACCCTGTCGGCCGTGCAAGGCGCGGATCCGCGGATTTACGAAACGGCGCGCAGCCTGGGTGCAGCGCGCGGGCGTGCGGCGCTGACGACCCTGTACGAAGTGCGGTTCGGCGTCATGGCGGCGGTATTCAACGGGTTCGGTCGCGTAGTGTCCGAAGTCGGTTGTTCGATCATGGTTGGCGGCAATATTGCCGGCCTGACGCGCAACATTCCGACGGCGATCGCGCTGGAAACGTCGAAAGGCGAGTTCACGCAGGGAATCGCGCTGGGCTTTGTGCTGATCGTCGTCGCGATCGGCATCAATGTTGCGCTCGCGTGGCTGCAGGGACGGGGAGGGCTGGATTGAGCGCGCCGCTTTTCTCCCTGCTGGGACTCGGTAAAAGTTTCGGGGAGCGGGTACTGTTCGAAAACGCGCAGGTCGGGTTCGAGGCCGGCAGCGGTTACGTCTTGACCGGGCCAAACGGCAGCGGCAAGACCACGTTGCTGCGAATCGCGGCAGGATTGGAGCCCGCGCGCGGACAAGCCGGGTTTCGCGTGCAATCGTCTGCCATCGCGGAATATCCGGAGGCCTGGCGGCGTGAAATCGTGTACGTGCACCAGCAGCCGTATCTGTTTCACACGAGCATCGAAAAAAATCTGGAATATGGCCTGGCGCGGCGCGGCATGCCGCCCGCCGAGCGTATCGCACGTGCGCGCGAGGCCCTGGAATGGGCGGGCCTCGGCGATCGGCGCACTGTACCGCCGCACAAGCTCTCGGGTGGCGAAAAACAGCGCGTCGCACTCGCGCGGGCCAAAGTGCTCAACCCGACGCTGTTGCTGCTCGACGAGCCGACTGCGAACCTCGATGGCGACGCGCGCCGGCAGGTGCTTGAACTCGTGACCGCGTTGTGCATCGAGAATCACACCGTGGTGGTCGCCAGTCACGATCCGGAAATTATCCGGCTCGCGATATTGAACCGGCTGCACGTCTACGGCGGCCACATCAAATCCGATGATTGAAGCGCGCGACTGGTAAACTGCGCACCTATGAAGATATTCGGTATAGTCGGCTATTCCGGTTCGGGCAAGACCACGCTGATCGAGAAGCTGATTCCGTTGTTCGCGCAGCGCGGACTCAAGGTTTCACTGGTCAAGCACGCGCACCATACATTCGACGTCGACCAGCCGGGCAAGGATTCCTACCGCCACCGTCACGCGGGCTGCAACGAAGTGCTGGTGACGTCGAGCCGCCGCTGGGCCTTGATGCACGAACTGCGCGGCGCGCCGGAGCCGACGTTGCAGGAGCTGATCAAGCATATTTCCGCGTGCGACCTGCTGCTGATCGAAGGGTTCAAGCATGAGGCGATCCCCAAGCTCGAGGTGTACCGCGGCGTGGTGGGTGAATCCCTGCTGCATCCGCAGGACGCGCATATCGTCGCGGTGGCAAGCGATCAGCACGTCGATACCGTGCTGCCGCAATTCAGGCTCGACGATGCGCAGGACATTGCGGGATTCATAACGCGCTACGTCGAGTTGTAACGAGCGCCTTCCTTTTTGTGGCGCATCAAGTACATAATATTCGGATGGTTACCATCATTTATTTTGCGCGCCTGCGCGAAGCGCTTGGCATGAGCTCGGAGCGGCTCGCATTGCCGCAGGGGGTGCGCGATCTCGACAGTTTGCGCGCGGTGCTGACCGCGCGCGGTGGCGCGTGGGCGTCCGAACTCGCCGGTAGCAAACCCGTGCGTGCGGCTGTCAACCAGGATATGGCGCAAGGTGACACACGCATCGTGGACGGCGATGAAATTGCGTTTTTTCCTCCAGTGACCGGCGGCTGATATGGCGGTACGCGTGCAGACCGAAGATTTCGACGCCGGGCGCGAGATCGCAGCGCTGCGCAAGGGCAACGCGCAGGCCGGTGCGGTGGCGGTGTTTGTCGGGGTCGTGCGCGAAATGAACGACGGCAGCGCGGTCGCCGACATGGAACTCGAGCACTATCCGGGAATGACCGAGAAAGCCATCACCGAAATCATCGATCAGGCCAAAGGGCGCTGGAATATTTTCGATGTGCTCGTTGTCCATCGCGTCGGCCATTTGAAACCGCTTGACCAGATCGTGCTGGTGGTCGTCACGAGCGCCCATCGGGGAGACGCGTTCGCGGCCTGTGAGTTCGTGATGGATTATCTGAAGACGCGCGCGCCATTCTGGAAGAAGGAACAAACGCCGGAAGGTTCACGCTGGGTCGAGTCGCGGGCGAGCGACGATATCGCGGCCGAGCGTTGGCGGTCCAAAGGCTGACTCGCTGATGAACCACGTCAAGGCGAGACCCAGAATTCGCATTCAACTGGGGTCGGCGTTTGCGATCGGCCCGGGCAAAGCGGATCTGCTGCAGGCGGTTGCTGAAACCGGTTCGATCTCCGCGGCGGCCCGCCGCATGGAGATGTCGTACCGGCGGGCGTGGCTGCTGATCGATACCATGAACCGGTGCTTTCGCGAGGCCGTCGTGGACACGGCGACGGGCGGCAAGGGTGGCGGCGGCGCGCGGATAACGCCCTTCGGGAAAACGGTGTTGAATTCCTATCGCACGATGGAAGCGCGCGCGATGGCGTCGATGTCCAGGCAGATGCCGGATTTCACCCGCTTGCTGCGCAAAACACCTCCGGCCGGCAAGGTCTACTGATCCGACACGCCGAGACTGCGCCGCCTTAATTTTCCAATTGCGCGTTGACATTTGCCCGGCTTGCGTTATATTCGAGAAAATATAGCGATGACCCGGAGAAATTGACTTTGTCGAATCAATCAGGATTATGGCGGTTGTGCCGCGCGCGATATCTTCCGGCGCTGTTCCTCGGCGGACTGCTGACTGTTGCATCCGCGCAGGCGCAGGGCCTGACAGTCTTCGCAGCCGCGAGTCTCAAGGAAGCACTCGATGAGGCCGGCCAGCAGTTTCAACGCAGCAACGGCCAGAAGGTGGTGGTGTCCTACGCCGCCAGCTCGGCGCTTGCTAAACAAATCGAGAACGGCGCGCCCGCGGATGTTTTCATTTCTGCCGATCTCGACTGGATGGATTACATCGACCAGCGCAAGCTGGTCAAAGCGGGCACTCGCGTAAACCTGCTGCACAATCGCCTGGTGCTGATAGCCCCTGCCGACAGTAAAGTGCAGGTCGACATCAAACCCGGTTTTCCGCTGGCGAAGTTGCTGGGTGACAGCAGATTGTCGATGGCTGATCCCGACAGCGTGCCGGCCGGAAAATACGGCAAGGCCGCGCTGGAAAAACTCGGCGTGTGGAGCAGCGTGGAGAGCAGGGTCGCGCGCGCGGACAATGTGCGCACGGCGCTCAATTTCGTCGCGCGCGGCGAAGCGCCGCTGGGGATTGTTTATGAAACCGATGCATTCGCCGAGAAAAAAGTGCGTATTGCCGCCCGGTTTCCCCAAGAGGCCTACCCGCCGATCATTTATCCTGTCGCGGTTACCGCACCCAGCAAGCACGCAGCGGCGCCGGTTTTCGTCAATTATTTGAAATCCGCGGAAGCACGTGCCATATTCGAGAAATATGGCTTCAGCATGGATTGATAGATGTTCGGGTTGACACCCGATGAGTGGGGGATACTCCAACTCAGTCTGAAGGTCGCATTCTGGAGCGTGCTGTGCAGTTTGCCGGTTGCGGTCGGCATCGCAGTTCTGCTCGCGCGTTGCAATTTTCCCGGTAAAAGTCTGTTCGACGCCGTCGTGCATTTGCCGCTGGTGCTGCCGCCGGTTGTCATTGGCTATTTCCTGTTGTTGGCGCTGGGGCGGCGTGGGCCGCTGGGTGCACTGCTCGAAGAATATTTCGGCATTGTCGTCGCTTTTCGCTGGACGGGCGCCGCGATCGCCGCGGGCATCATGGGTTTTCCATTGATGGTGCGCGCGATCCGGTTGTCCGTTGAATCCATTGACAGCGGGCTCGAAGACGCGGCACGTACCCTGGGTGCCACGCGCTGGAGGGTGTTCTTTACGATTACGCTGCCGTTGGCGCTGCCCGGCATACTGACTGGAGCGTTGCTGTCCTTCGCGCGCAGCCTGGGCGAGTTCGGCGCAACAATTACATTTGTCTCGAACATTCCGGGCGAAACACGCACCTTGCCGCTGGCGATCTACACTCTGACCCAAGTTCCCGGCGGCGACGCGGCGGCCTTGCGGCTGAGCATGATCGCAATCGTACTGTCAGTCGTGGCGCTGATGCTGTCGGAATATTTTGTGCGGCGCGCCCAACGCCGCGCGAAGGGACAGGATGCTTAACGTAAAGATCGGCAAGCAACTGACGGACTTCGCGCTCGACACCGAGTTTTCCAGCGATTCCGGCATCACGGCCTTGTTCGGACGCTCGGGCGCCGGCAAAACCACAGTGGTCAATGCGATTGCGGGGCTGGTGCGTCCCGACCGCGGAACCATAACGGTCAACGGCGACTGTCTGTTCGACAGTGCGCTGGGAATCGACGTGCCGGTCGAACGCCGTCGTGTCGCTTATGTGTTTCAGGAAGGGCGGCTGTTCCCGCACCTCACCGTGCGCGGCAACCTGAATTATGGTTACGCGCTGGCGCAGCCCGG
>CAZEAX010000126.1:0-11114 GCA_964510405.1 uncultured Streptomyces sp.
TCTTCACTCAGGAACCCTCCAGCTTGATATTCGCTTTCTTGATGACGGCGGACCACTTGCGCGCCTCCTCACGCGAGTACTGTGCGAGCTGCTCAGGCGTGCTTGCCGTCGGCTCTACGCCAAGCGCAAGAAAGCGCTCGGTCAGCTCCTTGTCACTTCGTAATATGGCGACGGTCAACGCATTGAGTTTCGCGATCACAGGCTTCGGCGTGTGCGCAGGCACGAGCAAACCGAACCACGACAGCGACTCGTAGCCCGGCAGCCCTGCTTCCGCGAAAGTCGGCACATCCGGCAACAGCGACGTGCGCTTGACGTCCGCAATTGCGAGCGCCTTGAGCCTGCCTGCCTTGATCGGACCGATGGCCGGCGGCAGATCGTTGATCATCAGCTGCACTTCCCCCGCCATCAGCGCGACACCGGCCGGACCGCCGCCCTTATACGGAACGTGCACGATGTCGGGCAGTCCGGCGACCATCTTGAAAAGTTCGGCGGACAGGTGGACGGAAGTCCCGTTGCCGGAAGAAGCGATGGTCACTTTTCTGCTGCCGTCTTTCGCATACGCGATGAGTTCCTTGAGCGACGCGACGGGCAGCGCGGGAGTCGCCATCAGCACGAACGGACCTTTGGCAAGCAGCGTGACGGGCGCGAAATCGCGCACGACGTCGTAATTCAATTTCGGGTAGAGACTCTCGTTTATCGCCAACGTGCTCGTCGTGCCGACGACCAGCGTATGGCCGTCGGGCGTCGCTTTGGCTGCGATTTCCATTCCGATAGTGCCGCCGGCGCCGGCGCGGTTATCGACCACGACCTGCTGACCGAGCTTTTCACCCAGCTTTTGTCCCACGACTCTGCCGAGCACATCGGTCGATCCACCCGCCGCAAAAGGAACGATAAGCCGGATCGGTCCCGTCGGATAAGGCGCGTCCGCAGCCGCGACGCAAGTAGAAACAAGCAGGACGCAGCTCAACACGCGGCTGCGATGGAAAAAGCGATATCGAATCGACATCACTCAGCCCTGATCCCGTTTGCGCGAATGAGTTTTCCCCAACGCGCGGTTTCCGTTGCGATGTATGCGGCGAATGCATCTACACTGCTCGAGGTCGGGAGCACGCCGGCCTCGGTCAAGCGCTTGCGCGCATCCGGCGTCTGCAGGATCGCAACCGTCTCTTCATTCATTTTTTTGACGACTTCCGTCGGCGTGCCGGCGGGTGCGAACAGCCCGTACCATGCCACCGACTCATAACCAGGCACGCCGGCTTCAGCGATGGCCGGCACGTCGGGCAGGAGCTCGAACCGCTGAGCCGAGGTGACGCCGAGCGCGCGCAGGCGCCCCGCCTTGATCGGGCCGATCGCGGTGGCGACTGTAGAGAATCCGAGATCGACATTACCGCCGAGCAGATCGACCATCGCCGGGGCGCCGCCCTTGTACGGAACGTGCACGAGCTTGATGCCGGTCATGCTCATGAAGAGTTCCGTCGCCATGTGGTCGGATGCGCCTATGCCGCCGGACGCAAAGTTGAGCTTGCCCGGGCGCTCCTTGGCAAAAGCGATGAACTCCTTCACCGACTTCACCGGCAGAGACGGATGTACGCAAAGGGCATTGATCGCCATGCCGGCCGGTGAAATCGGCATGAGATCCTTGACTGGATCGAACGGGAGCTTCGCGTACATGTGCGGATTGATCGAGATCTGTCCCGCCGTTGCCATGACGATGATATATCCATCCGCAGGCGATTTCGCCACGAGCTCGACGCCGATATTGCCGCCTGCCCCGCCGCGGTTTTCGACGACGACCTGCTGACCGAGCCGGGTCGACAGCGCTTGAGCGATGATTCTGCCGGTCACATCGACTGCGCCGCCGGGCGCGAACGGCACAACCATGCGTAGCGGCTTCACGGGCCAGGTCTGTGCATGAGCGGCGTGCCCTGCAGCGAGGCCGGTCAAAAAGGCGAGAATACACTTATCGATCTTCATGCTGCTGCGGTGACTTGGCATTTTCACCGTCGATTCGCGACTTCAGCCGCGTAAAGCGGCGCCGTGTTGATCGCGACGCGGTCCGCCCCCGCAGGATCGTTCACCGTTTTGCACTCGTTGTCGAAGATCATCGTCGTGCGCTCGCTCGCCGAATACGGCTTCCACGCGGGCAGGCCGCCGTGGTTCGGGTTGCCGCTCTTCGCGAACGCGACCCATGCCTTCTGCACTTTCTCGCTCAGCGCATAGCGCGTCGGCGACGTGCCCGTAATGCCGGACGCGACGTCGACCGTCCCGAACACGAACGGAATGCACAGCGTGTGCGGTGTCTTGAGATTGCCGTCGAGCACCGGTGTGCGCCAGGTGAACAAGTACATGTAGGCGGGGGCCGCGCCTTGCGCCGCTTTGCGCTCGGCGGCCTTGATGTCGTTCTGGCGATACTTGTAGTCCGAGAAAATATAGATCACGAGTTCGCTCGGTGTCGCGTTCGGATGCGTGCGCTTGTACGCGGCGAGCATGACATCCGTTGCGGCATCGTCGAGTCCGAGCAGAAATTTGACGCGCGCCCGCGCCTCATCGGCGTTCAACGCGAAATTTTTCGGGTTCAGCGAAAAATCGAAAGCCGTTTCGGTCTCGCAGGTCCCGATCAGCAACGGCACGTTCGCCGAGACCGCCGGCGCCGCGGGATCGAAAGGATGCGAAAGCAGCGAACGGCCGTCGACGACCGGCCGGCAATTGTCGATGTCCGTCTGCTTGATGCTTGCGCTCATCGCTGCGAGCAGCTTGTCCGCCGGGACTCGCTGGAGTTCCGCCGCTTTGCCCTTGTCGAGTCCGAGCTGCGTGAGGATCGCATGCGCTGCGAGCCCCGCTTCAGGCGCGGGCGCCATGCGCAGCAGCGAAGACGCGCTCTGAACGATCGCTTTATGAAAGAGCCCCTGTGCGGCGGGCATGGCCATCAAGACCGCGACCTTGGACGCGCCGCCCGACTGGCCGAAGATCGTGACGTTGCCCGCGTTGCCGCCGAATTGCGCGATGTTGTCGCGCACCCAGCGCAGCGCCGCGACGAGGTCGAGCATGCCGGCATTGCCAGAATCCGCGTAGCGCGCATCGAACGCGCCCAGATAACAATGCCCGAACACATTGAGACGGTGATTCATGCTGACGACCACCACGTCCCCGTTTTTCGCCAGATTGGTGCCGTCGATGCCCGCCGCGCCGCTCGAACCGGAAATGAATCCGCCGCCGTGGATGTACGCCATGACCGGACGCCTGCCGCCGTCGTTGACGGCCGGCGTGTATACGTTGAGCACCAGACAGTCTTCGCTCGTCGGCCGGCTATCGCGTATCCACGCGACATGCGGCAGCGCCGAAGGGCGCTCGTTCTGCGGCGCGCGCGGACCGTAGTCGAGCGCATCGCGGACGCCCGTCCACGGCGTCATCGGCACGGGCGGCATGAACCGGTTCGCGCCGGCGGTCGATTGCCCGTACGGAATACCTTTGAAGGTGCAGATTCCATCGCGGCGCGCGCCGCGCACCTTCCCCGTTCCGGTTTGAGCGACCGGTGCTTCTTCAACCACGGACGCCGCCATCGCGCACCTCGTCATTAAAGGAAAAACTCCCGCCGCCGCAGCGGCGCCCGCGAACCGGGCCGCCGTGCGCATCAACGCGCGCCGGCTCGCGCGCGCGCCATCGCGTTTGGAATCGCTCATACTCTCCTCCTCCACGTCGGTCGCCGGCCGCAACAGGTGCACAAGCCGAAACCAAATCGGTATGATCGGTGATTATAGAGTCATAGCGGCGGATTGGGCGGCGCGTGCGCGCCGCCGGTTTTAAAAAACCGTAACGGTCATGCACTTCGGGGAAACCATGTCACGAACACTCATCAGGAACGCCACGATCGTCTCGATGGATCCGGCCATCGGCAATCTCGACGGCGCCGACATACTGATCGACGGCGAAAAAATCGCCGAAGTCGGCCGCAATATCCGCGCCGGAGATGCCGCCGTGATCGACGCCAGTGGCCACATTGCGATCCCGGGCATGGTCAACGCGCATATCCACACCTGGGAGTTCGCGCTGCGCGGTATCGGCGGCAACTGGGTCGGCAGCCGCGACTATCACGCCAACATGCACCAGGGCATGGCCACGCGATACACCGCGCGCGACGTCTATCTCGCCAACCTTATGGGCGCGCTGAACCAGATTCATCACGGCACCACTACCGTCATGGACTGGTGCCACATCGTCAAGGATGCCGAAATGACTGATGCAGCGATCGACGGGCTCGTCGAATCGGGCATCCGCGCGATGTTCGCGCGCGGCACGGTCAAGCCGCCGATCACCAAAGACGCGACGCCCTATTACAAGATCCCGTATCCGCGCGAGGAAATCCACCGTCTGCGCACCGGGCGCTTTGCATCCGACGACGGCCTGCTCACGCTCGCGATGGCGATCCTCGGTCCCGACTGGGGCGAATACGAAGTCGCGGTGCACGACATCCGGCTCGCGCGCGAGTACGGCCTCATCAATTCGGCGCACTCGTACGGGCGCAAAGGCAAGCGCGTAGTCGAAGACGGGTATCCGCGACTCGCCAAAGACGGGCTGCTCGGCCCCGACCACAATATCGCGCACGGCAACTGTTTCGCCGGGGACGAATTAAAAATCGTGCTCGATGCGGGCTGCACGATCACCGCGACGTGTTTCACCGAGATGCTCAACTACGAGCAACCCGCGATGATAGGCCGTATGGCGAAATTCGGCGCCACACCTTCGATCGGCTCCGATTGCGATCCGTACTTCAACAGTTCGATGCTGTGGGTCACGCGCCATGCATTCCAGCACCAACGCGAACTCGACAACCGCAGCCTCTACGCGCTCGACCAATGGCCGGCCAGGACCCAGCACTCGACGCAGACGCATGACGCGCTGTACTGGGCGACGATGGGCGGCGCGAAAGCCATGCAGCTCGACCACAAGATCGGGTCGATCACGCCCGGCAAGCAGGCCGACCTCGCGATGTTTGACACGCGCGGCATGAATCTCTTCGCATCCATGCCCGGCGGCGACCCTGCGCATGCGATCGTGCTGTACGCGGAAGCCGCCGACGTGGACAGCGTGATGATCGCGGGCCGCTGGATGAAACGGGGCGGCAAGCTCCTGTTTCCGGCGGACAAGCTTGCCAAATTGCGTGACGACATCCTCGCCTCGCGCGAGCGCATCATGCATGAGGCCGGCTATAAGTACGATCGCGTCGCCAAAGGCCCGATGCCGGAGAAGTTCGCGTGAAGCAAATTGACAATGGAAAATTGACAGCGAAATTCAAAAGCCGGTGCACATCGACATTTTCCTTCCGCCTTGATGCTCAAATGAATTCCCGTTGTCCATTGTCGATTGTCCATTGTCCATTCGCCCCTCTGTTGGCCGTTTACTTTTGCACTGTCGCCAACACGGCGCTTGCCCAATCACCCAACTACGCCTCCCGCCCGATCCGCATGGTGCACGGCTTCATATCCGGCGGCAGCGTGGATATCACTGCGCGATTGCTGGCCGCGCACCTGACCGAATCGCTCGGCCAGCAGGTCATCGTAGACGGCCGGCCCGGCGCCGGCGGCACCACGGGCGCGGCTATCGTGGCCAGAAGCGATGCGGACGGCTACACGCTGTTCCTGATGGCCTCCGGCCATGCGACGTCGCCGGGCCTCTATCGCACGCTGCCGTACGATCCGGTCGGGGATTTCACGATGATCTCAATGGTCGCGACCAATCCGATGGTCGTACTGTCCAACCCGGCATTTCCCGTGAAGACCATGCAGGAACTCGTGCTGCGCGCGAAAGCAGCGCCGGGCCAGATCAATTACGGTTCGGGCGGCATCGGCAGCGGCATGCATCTCGCCGCCGTGCTGTTTCAGGCGCGCACCGGCGTGAAGCTCAATCATATCCCGTACAAAGGCGGGAACGCGGGGCCGGTCGCGCTGCTGGCCAACGAGATACCGATACTTTTCACCACCGCCGGCGGCTCGACGACCTACGTCGACAGCGGAAGGCTGCGCGCGCTCGCCGTGACGACGAAGAAGCGGTTCGTGTTGTGGCCCGACGTGCCGACGCTAGCCGAAAGCGTCGCGCCGGGCTTTGACGTGCTCGCATGGTACGCGGTGGCGGCGCCCAAAAATATGCCGCCCGCGCTCGTCGCCAGACTCAATGCGGTCGTGGGCGAAATTCTGAAGCGGCCGGACGTCGCCGAAAAACTGCTGGCGCTCGGCGCGGAAGCCCGTGCAACCCCGGCGCGCGAGGCGCAGGACTTTCTGGCGTCGGAAGTCGCGCGCTGGACGAAGGTCGTGCGCGACGAAAAAATTCCGCCGCAGGATTAGCTGCGCCCTAATTGCGGCGGAACGTCCCGCAATAGCGCGAATTGCCCAGCCACGACTGCTCGACGACCTGGCCGTCCCTGAAATAGAGCGTGCGCTCGCAACGCAGGAGTTCGCCGCCGCCCTGTCCCAGCACCATGCCGGCGCCCGTGCCGACACCGCGGCTGCCGCCGAAAACTCCGATCGACGGGTACAAGGCGCCACCCGAACCCGTTTCGGAAAACCACGTGCGCACGTCGCGCCCGTCGGCGAGCACGGTGCTGCGCGCGGGCGCGCCCCATTGCGCGACGACTGCCTCGTAACGCGCGCCCTGCCAGCTGTTTCGCGTCGCCGAATAGTCAAATGCCTCCGGCGTCGCACAACCGGCAAGTAAAAGAACGATGAGCGCGCGCGCATTCATGAAATGTTTTTGGTTCCCCGGCGATTATGCCTTTGAGAATCAGAGTCCCGATTCGCCGCCGGGTTCCCGTCCGTTGCACGCCGGTAGCGGAGCGCTTTCACCCGATCCGCTACTTCGCGCGCAATTTCTCCATCAGCTTGGGATCCGGATCCAACCCGAGTCCGGGCCCTTGCGGCACCGCGATGCAGCCGTTGCTCTGCGGATTGATCGCGTCGTGGAGAACGTTCTCCGCGAAGTCCGCGTCGTAGCGTTCGACTACGGTCGGATTCGCCATTGCAGCGATGCAGTGAATCGACGCAAGCAAGCCCGGGCCGAAGTACGCCGAATGCGGTACGACCGTGACGCCGAACGCGTCGGCTAACGCCATGACTTTGCGCATCATCGTGACGCCACCGACCTTCGTCACACTCGGTTGCGCGTAGGACAGCGCCGCGTGCTCGAACATGCTTTTGAATTCGGGCAGCATCGCATTCTCACCCGCGGCCGTGCGCAAACCGCCGTGCGTGCGCACGCGCGCGAGCCCCGCGTGATCTTCGGGCGGCCAGACCGGCTCCTCCAGCCAGTGCGGATTGAACTCCTGCAGCGTGCGCGCCATCGCGATCGCCTCGTCTATCGTCCACGGGCAATTGCAGTCGATCATGATCGGAATGTCGGGGCCGGCGGCGGCGCGCGCTGCCTTGATCGGCGCCACCGTGATTTCGTGCAGCTTGATGTGCCGGTAGCCGCGCTTCAGCGCGCGTTCGACGTAATGCGTGACCGCCGCGGGTTCGCCATAACGCAAGAGGCTCGCGTAGGCGGGCAATTCCTTGCGCGCGGCGCCACCAAGCAGGCGGTAAAGCGGCAGGCCCGCCATCTTGCCTGCGATGTCCCATAGCGCAATGTCGATTGCCGACAGCGCGTACATCGCGGGACCGTTGCGACCGACGCCGCCCAGATTGCGCTGCAGTTCCTCGACCAGCGTGCTGATCTGCGTGGGATCGCGGCCGATGCACATCGGACCGATGAACGAATCGAGCGCGGCCTTGGTCGCGGTGAAAATGCGATGGCCGAAACCCTCGCCCCACCCGGTGACGCCTTCGTCGGTCTCGATCTTCACGAGCAGCGTGTCCATGCGCGTGCGCGGCTTGCCGCCCTGGCTGGGCATCACGCTGCCTTCAATGATCATCGGCATCGTGACGACGATGGTTTCCACTTTGGTGATTTTCATTGCCGGCCTTTCAGGTCCTGGATCAAGGCCGCGAGTTTAACAGTCCCGCGCTCGATGCGTTAAACTGCGGCCTCGCCGTCGCGGTCATTTGAGTCGCGCGCTCCGGAGGAATAATGCGTTCGTTTTTGCCCCCGCCAATTTTTATCATCGCGTCGCTGCTCGCCATGGGCGTCGCGTGCGCCCAGCCCTATCCGAACAAGCCGATCCGCGTCGTGATGCCGTTTCCGATCGGCGGCCCGAGCGACATCCTCGGCCGCGCGGTTGCGCAGAAACTCGGCGAGCAGATGGGCGCCAACCTCGTGCCCGACAACCGCGCGGGCGCCGGCGGCAACCTGGGGCTCGGCCTCGCGGCGAAGGCGCCGCCCGACGGCTATACGCTATTGGTGACGTCGTCCGCGATCGCGGTCAGCCCGTCGCTGTATGCGAAGCTCGATTACGACGCCGCCAAAGACTTCGCGCCGATCGCGCGGCTCGCCGAAATTCCCAACGTGCTCATCGTGAATCCGTCGGTGCAGGCAAAGACGCTCAAGGAGTTCGTGGCGCTCGCGCGCGCGAATCCCGGCAAGTTGAATTTCGGCTCCGGCGGCGCGGGCACGACCAACCATCTAGCCAACGAACTCTTGATGAGCCTTGAGAAAATTCAAATGGTGCACGTGCCGTACAAGGGCGCATCGGTCGCGGTGTTTTCGCTGATGGGCGGCGAGGTGGACGAAGTGGTGGTCGCGGTGGCCTCGACGCTCACGCAAATCCGCGCCGGCAAAGTGCGCGCGCTGGCGGTGCTTTCCGAGCACCGCGCGCCCACGCTGCCCGAAGTGCCGACCGCCAAAGAAGCCGGCGTCGACCATTTCGTGATGCCGATCTGGTTCGGCATGTTCGCACCCGCCGCAACCCCGCGCGACATCCTCGCACGCCTGAACCGCGAAGTGACGAAAGCGATGGCGGCGCCCGATTTCCGCGAGCGCCTCGCTTCCGCCGGCGTCGAGCCGTGGCTCGGCACGCCGGAGGAACTTGCCACGCTCGTGAAAAGCGAGACCGCGCGTTACGCCGCGATCATCAAGCGCGCAGGCCTCAAACCGGAGTAGCGCTGCAGCCCTTTGCGTTATGATTGCCGTGCTTGGGCTGCATGGGCAATGAACGGAGGAGATGGCAATGGCAGGTGAAACGACCGCAGTGCTGGCCGGATTCGCGTCCGCGCTCAAATACGAAGACATTCCGCAACGCACGCGCGAATATTGCAAGAACATCCTGCTCGACACCCTCGCGTGCGCCGTAGCGGGACATCAGGGTGAGGAAACGCATCAGCTCGCAGCACTTGCGTCCGGTCTCGCGCAATCGACTGAAAGCAGCGTCATTGGCGGCGACCGCCTGTCGCTCGCGGGCGCGACGATGTTGAACGGCTACCTCATCACCGCCGTCACGATGTGCGACATCCATCGTTCCACGCTCACGCACGTGACGCCCGAAGTAATACCGCCCGCGCTCGCGATTGCCGAACGCGACAATATGTCCGGCCGCGACCTGCTTGTCGCCATCGCGCTCGGTTGTGAAATCACCACACGCGTCGGCCTGGGTCTCAATTATCCCGAAGCGCGCAAGCGCGGCTGGCACGGCCCCGGCGTGATCGGGCCGTTCGGCTCCGCTGCCGCCGTGGGCCGCCTGATCGGGCTTGATGCGGCCAAAATGGGCAAGGCGTTCGGCCTTGCCGGCAGCCAATCCGCGGGCACGTTCGCCGCGTGGGGCACGCCGACGGTCAAGTTCCATCAATGCCGCGGCGCGTTGTCCGGGCTGATGGCGGCGCTGCTCGCGCAGCAGGATTTCCTTGCTACCGGCGAATTTCTCACCCACAAGGACGGCGGCCTCTTCAACACGTATTCGAACGGCGGCACGCCCGCCGCGGCGACCGACCAGCTCGGCCAGCGCTGGGAACTCGAGCAAATCGCGCTGCGCCTGTGGCCTTCCGCGTCCACCATCCAGGGTTTCATCACCGCGATGTTCGATCTCGTCGAGAAACACGACTTGAGGCCCGCGCAGGTCAAAAAGATCGGCGTGAAAATGAGCAAGGTCGCGGTCGACATGCACGGCATATTCCCGCGCTACAAAGGCAAGTTCGACGCGCTCCTGTCGACCCACTACGCGGCGGCGGTCGTTCTGCACGACCGCGAATTGTCGCTGGCCCAGTTCGAGCCGGCGCGCTACGACGATCCGGTGCTGCGCAGGTTCGCGGCCGAACAGGTCGACGTGTCGATAGATCCCGCTTTGACCGGCGTGCAGGCGGTGGTCGAAGCGCACACGACCGACGGTAAAACGCTCGGCATGCGCTGCGATCATCCGCGCGGCTCCGCGGAAAACCCGCTCACGCGCGCGCAGATCGAAGCGAAGTTCCGCACCTATGCGAAAGCGCGCCTGCCGGCCGCCAATGTGGATGCTGTCATCGCGGCGGTCACCAAACTCGAGGATTTCGGCTCGACGCGCACGCTCATGGAATTGCTGCGGGCGGGTGGCGAACAGCGGCTGCGCAAGTCGGCGGCGGGTTAGCAAAACAGTGATTGAGCGATTAAGCGATTAAGCGATTGTGCAACTCAATCATCCGATCACCTAATCGCTTAATCACTAATCCGGAGGATGCGCACTTGGATCGCCCGACTCTACCGTGTCTGCTCTTCGCCACGCTCGCCGCCTTCGCCGCAGTACCCGTCACTGCGCAGACGAGTGATTACCCCAACCGCCCCGTGCGCATCATCGTGCCGCAGACGGCGGGCGGCGCGGTCGATATCGTGGCGCGCGCAATCGCGCAAAAGCTCTCCGAAGCCTGGGGACAGCAGGTCCTCATCGACAACCGGCCGGGCGCCAATGGCATCATAGGCATGGAAGCGGTCGCCAAATCGAAACCCGACGGCTACACGCTCGCCGCGCCGTTCACCTCCGTGCTCGCAATCAATCCATTCGTCTACAAGATGCTGCCGTACGACGCGTTTCGCGACTTCGCGCCGGTGATGCAAAGCGTCGCGAACGTGATCGTGCTCGTCGTGCACCCGTCGCTGCCCGTGCGCTCGGTGAAAGAACTCGTCGCGCTCGGCAAATCGCTACCCGGCGATGTCGTCTACGGCTCCTTCGGCGTCTGCAATCTCACGCACCTTGCCGGCGAGCTTTTCCGCATGGAAACGAAAATGAA
>CAZEAX010000127.1:0-11094 GCA_964510405.1 uncultured Streptomyces sp.
CGACTGCCTGAAACTCAACGTCAGCCGACAACAAGAACGCGTGCGCATATTTGAATGCGGCCGTTGCTATTCACGCGATGCCAATGGCGGCTATGCGGAGCGTGCCGTGCTGGCGGGACTGGTTTATGGAGGGGCCGTCGCGGAGCAATGGGGGGCCGCCAAGCGATCCGCCGATTTTTACGATGTAAAATCGGACGTCGAGACGCTGGCAGGGCCGACCAACCCCCGGTTCGAGCCAGCCGAACATCCGGCTTTGCATCCCGGCCGGTCCGCCAGCGTCCTGCTCGGCGGGACGGTCGCGGGTTGGCTCGGCGAACTCCATCCCAGACTACAGCAAAAGTACGATTTGCCTTTCGCACCAATGGTTTTCGAGCTGAATCTCGACGCTCTGAGGGGGCGTCCGGCGACCCGTTTCAGCGACTTTTCGCGCCAGCCGATGGTGCGCCGGGATATTTCTGTCGAAGTAGGCGGGAAAGCTACCGCTCAGGCCATGTTGGATGCCCTTAAAACGCATGCTCCAAGCATAGTTTTAGATGTCGCGCTGTTTGACGTATATCGTGGCAAAGGCATTGATTCAGATAAAAAAAGTGTTGCGTTTAAGGTATTATTGCAAGATACTCATAAAACGTTGACCGACGCTGAAGCCGAAGCCGCGATACAGCGGTTGCTTAAAGTGTTACAAGAACAATTTCAAGCAAAGCTCCGAGAGTAAGGGGAAAATATGACTTTGACCAAGGCTGAATTGGCAGATCTGCTATTTGAAAAAGTCGGTTTCAATAAGCGCGAGGCCAAGGACATGGTGGAGTCTTTTTTCGAAGAAGTGCGCTTGGCGCTGGAGAACGGGGAGGGCGTCAAGCTGTCGGGTTTCGGCAATTTCCAGTTGCGCGACAAGCCGCAACGCCCGGGACGCAATCCGAAAACCGGCGAGGAGATTCCGATTACCGCTCGGCGCGTCGTCACGTTTCACGCGTCGCAGAAACTGAAAGCGATGGTCGAACAAAACTATAACAATGGAAACAAACCACAGTCCTAAGGAAGCACTTCCGCCGATCCCCGCCAAGCGTTATTTCACCATTGGCGAAGTGAGTGAACTGTGCGGCGTCAAGCCGCATGTGTTGCGCTACTGGGAGCAGGAATTCACGCAGTTGAAGCCCGTCAAACGGCGCGGCAACCGGCGTTACTACCAGCACCACGAAGTTTTATTGATCCGGCGCATCCGCGACCTGCTGTACGACCAGGGCTTCACGATCAGCGGCGCGCGCAACCGGCTCGACGAGATCGTCACGGAACCCGCCAAGACCACGCGCGCCGTTGCCGCCGGCAAGGCCAATCTCGCCGCGTTGCGCAAGGAAATCAAGACCGTCCTCGACATTCTGCGCGGCTGATTCGCGCAGCCTCTCTGATATAATTCGAGCTTCGGGGCGTAGCGCAGCCTGGTAGCGTACCTGCATGGGGTGCAGGTGGTCGGAGGTTCAAATCCTCTCGCCCCGACCAATAACAACAACACCGATCTTACGTCTTGACTAGCCGCGATCCACGGCTTGGTCCACCTAGTCGATTTTCACACCCGCGCTCTTCACGAGTTCAGACCATTTCGTCGACTCTGATGCGATGTAGCTTGTGACATCGGCGGGCGTGCCACCCATGACGGTCAGGCCCATATCCATTACTCGTTTGCGAAACACCGGTTCGGCCAGTGTCGTGTTGATCTGCTTGTTGAGCGCGTTAATGATAGCCTTCGGCGTGCCGGCCGGCGCCATCACGGTGTACCAGGTGCCGGCCTCGAGTCCGGGCATGCCGGCTTCCTTCGTGGTCGGCACGTCAGGCAGCACGCTTGAGCGCGTCGGCGCCAGTACTGCGAGCGCGCGCAAGTTGCCGGCAAGCGCCTGCTGCGCCA
Organism: uncultured Streptomyces sp.; assembly: GCA_964510405.1. Taxonomy (GTDB): domain Bacteria; phylum Pseudomonadota; class Gammaproteobacteria; order Burkholderiales; family SG8-41; genus PALSA-1004. The sequence goes on from CAZEAX010000127.1 coordinate 1,898, forward strand.
CCGCCGGCAGCAAATGGAAAATAAGCTGGGTGCGATTGGCGATGGTGTCCTGGGTCGCGAGTCCCGGCGAGACGTAGGGAATATGCCGCATCCTGGTGCCGGTCATTTTCTGGTACAGCTCGGCGGCAAGGTGCATGCTGCTGCCGTTGCCCGCGGACGCATAGTTTAATTCGTCGGGGCGCGATTTCACGTACTGGGTGAACTCCGCGAGCGTGCGCGCGGGCAGTGACGGATTGACCACGAGCACGTTCGGCACGCTGCCGAACTTGATGACCGGGTCGATGTCCTTTTTCGGGTCGAATCCCATGTTCGTATAGATGAAAGGGTTGATAGTGAACGTCGTGCCCGACGCGAATACCAGAACGTAACCGTCGGGCGTCGCCTTGGCCGCGAGCGCGGTGCCGATGTTGCCGTTGCCGCCGCCGCGATTGTCGACCACGAACTGTTGCCCCAGCGCCTTGGTCAGCGCGTCGGCGAGCAGGCGGCACGAAGGATCGCTGCTGCCGCCGGGCGGGAATGGATTGATCAGCCGCACGGGACGCACCGGATAGTCCTTGATGGCATCGGCTGCGTGCAGCACGGTCGACAGCAACATCGCAGCTACGGCAAAAGTAAATTTTTTCATCGACGTACTCGCGGCGTGGAGGAGCTTACGGATTATGCCCGATTTGCGCAGACGCTAGAGCATCGTGCACGCCGTATAATCGGGGCTGTCGACGCGTCGAACAAAAAGGAAAGCAGTATGGCGAGGAAACCCAACACCGCAGTCAAAGCGCTGCAGCCTGTCATCATTCCCAAAGGAAATATTCGTTACGCGCCCGGCATGCGCGCGGGGCGCTGGATTTTTGCCACTGGCCACAAGGGTACCGCCGATTACGTGAGCGGCATGGGCGATGCGGTTTTGCAGCCGGGCGCGCCGGGCTGGGCCGGGTCCAAATTGCGGCGCGAAGCGGAACAGATATTCCGCAACACGGCAAGCGTGTTCGAGGCCGGAGGCGGGGACTTGCGCAATATAGTGCGCGTCGACCAGAACTACACTTCGGGCCGTGCAGTCGAGTCTTATCACGATGCTCGGCGCGCGATGCTCAAGGACCACATACCGCCGAGCACCTCGACGCTCACCGGGGGATTTCTGCTCCCGGGCCAGGAAATCGAAGTGCACATGATAGGAATCTTGCCGCGGGGAAATTTTCGTGCGCGCCATATCCGTCCGGCCGGGCACGCCGTGCACGCGACTTCCGGTTACAGCCTCGCGCTGGCGGCGGGCGATTTCGTGTTCGTCGCGGGACGCATGGCCGATTCGTTTACGTTCGGCGAAGGAATTGCGGCAGAAGCGCGCCTGCCGGCGGGGCACTTGTGGAAAGGGTTGCCGATCAAGCTCGAGGCCGAATTTATTTTGCGCGAAAAGATCGAGCCGGCCCTCAATGCCGCGGGCTCGTCATTAAAAAACATCGTCAAATGCCAAGTCTATATGCGCGATGCCGAAGATTTTGCGCCGTTCAACGAAGTGTGGTCGAAATTTTTTCCCAAGGCGAAGCCGGCGACCACGCTGATACCAACCGCGACGCCCGGGTTTTTCCTGGAGGATGCACGCATCGAAATCAATACCATCGCGTTGACCGATGCCGGCAAGACGCGCAAGGAGATCGTTGATGGCGGCGTCGTGCCCGCGTTCCAGGGATACAGCCAGGCGGTGCGCGCCGGCGACTTGCTGTTCATTTCCGGATTGCTGGCGGCGGACGAAGCGGGGCTCGCAAGCGCGGCACGGATGGATCCCGCCCAACCTTATTTTGGCTCGGGTGTGCAGTCGCAAATGAACGTGATGCTGGAAAACGCGCAGAAAATCTGCCGTGCTGCCGGAACGTCGCTTGCCAACGTCGTGCGCATACAGCAATACCACGCCGATCTGAAGGAGTTTTTCCCGGCGTACCAGGTGTGGGAGCGGCATTTGCCTGGACATTTCCTGCCGTTTTCTGCGGTCGAAGTGCCGTTTCTACCGGTACCGGGTTGCTGCGTGCAGCTCGATTTGTGGGTGTATGTTCCGTGATCGCGGTGATGCGGAGCAAAAGTTGATGCGCGAACCCGGCTGTTGTCGCGGTTAATGGCGCTGTACCTGATTTTTGCCGTCACGCTCATCGGCTTTATCGGCGTGAATGCGTCGCGGGTCGTGTTGCAGCTGTTCGCACTGGACCTCGGCGCGAGTCCGACCGAAGTCGGGATGCTGGTGGCGCTGTATTACGTATGTCCGTTGCTGTTGTCGTGGCCGGCCGGCACCTGGGGCGACCGTTACGGTCCGCGCCGGCCTCTTGTATTCAGCGCGATTTGCGGCGCCGGCGGACTCCTGATTCCATATTTCGTGCACAGCCTGGCCGCGCTTTACGTCGCTGGCACGTTAAGCGGCATGTCGTTTGCGTTCTTTCTGGTGATCGTGCAGAACCTCGTGGGCATATTGAGCGCGCCCGAAAAGCGCGCGGAGAACTTCAGCAACTTCAGCCTCGTCGGTGCAACTTCCAATTTTATCGGACCGCTGGTGGCCGGATTTTCGATCGATAATTTTCATTATCCGATCGCGTGCGTCATCGCGGGCGCATTCGCGCTCGCGACGGGTGTCATGATTGTCGCATGGGGAAAGCTGCTGCCCGGAGGTAACCGGCGCATCGCGCCGCGCCCGCCGATTGCCGAAACGCTGGCCAATCCCGCGGTGCTGCGCATTCTTGCGATCGGTGCGCTGGTCCAGCTCGGCACCGATCTGTTTCAATTCTACATACCGGTGTACGGCGTCGGCATCGGGCTCTCGGCGTCGGCGATCGGCGCGGTGCTCGCAACTTTCGCGGCGGCTTCGTTCATCGTGCGCTTTGCGCTGCCGCGGTTGGTCAAGCGGCTCGGTGAGGACAGACTGCTCGCGTATTCTTTTTATCTCGCGGCCGGCGGTTTCGCGTTGGTGCCGCTATTCCAAAACGGCGTGATGCTCGCGCTGGTATCGTTTATATTCGGTTTAGGTACGGGCTGCGGCCAGCCGATTGCCACGATGCTGATGTTCAGCCGCGCCGCGGACGGGCGCTCGGGGGAGGCGCTCGGTTTGCGTCTCACCGTCAACAACCTGGTGCGCGTGATCGCGCCGGCGCTGTTCGGGTTTATCGTTTCGGGCTTTGGTCTCGCGCCGGTGTTTTACATTAATGCGGCGATGATGGGCGCGGGCGGGGCCGTGAGCCGCGCGAAAACCGGCAAATGAAAACGCCGGGGCGCGGCGCACGGCCGCGCTGTGGCGAAAGCGCACCTTAAAGGTTACAATGGAGCATGTCATGCGGCTGCGGGAAAGCTGCAAATTTCCTTTGAATTCAAGTCGTCCGGTTACGGAGAACAGATGGAAACCATTTCACGCTATTGCGCTCTCACTCTGTTTGCGCTAATCGCCACAGCGGCCGCCGCGCAGCCGACCAAAATCGGTTACGTCAACGTCGTGCGCATCGAAAACGAGTCGGCGCTGGCCAAGGCGTCGCTGGAGCAGTTGAAAAAGGAATTTGCGCCGCGCGAGCAGCAACTCGCCGAAATGCAGAAGACGGGCAACGCTCTGCAGGCCGATCTCGAGAAAAACGGTGCGACCATGCCCGCGGCCGAGAGGCAGGCCAAGGAAAAACGCATCACCGCGATGTTGCAGCAGTATCAGCAAATGCAGCGCAGCATGGCTGAAGACTTCGAAGTACGTAAACGCGAATCGTTCGGCGGATTCCTGGCGGAAGTGAATACGATCATCAAGAACATCGCCGAGGCCGGCAAGTACGACCTGATCCTTCAGCAGGCGGTCTACAACAGCGCGCAGACCGATATCACCGAAGAAGTGATGAAAGAACTTGCCAAGCGTGCCGCTGCGAAATAGGCCGGCCGCGCAACGGTAGTCCGCCAGGCGCCGGGCGGGGCGCCGTGCGCTAAATCAAGTTCGGAGTGTCGCAACTTATGACGGCGTTCAAGGCTGCCTGCGTGCAACTCAATTCCGGCAACGATATGGCTGCGAATCTGCAGGCGGCGGAAACGGCAATCCGCTCCGCGGCCGGCAGCGGCGCTGAACTCATCCTGCTGCCGGAATATATCGCGTTGCTCGACGGCAGCGGACGCGTGATGCGCGAGAATTCCGCAGTCGAGGACCGGCATCCCGCGCTCGCGAAATTCCGCGCGTTCGCGCAGGAGAGCAGGGCGTGGCTATTGGTCGGATCGTTGACCGTCAAGGTCGACGACGCGCTCATGGCCAACCGCTCGTACCTGCTGTCGCCCGCAGGCGAGATCGCCGCGCGCTACGACAAGATCCATATGTTCGATGTCACGTTGCCAAGCGGCAAAGTGATCAGGGAATCGAGCGCGTACCGGCCCGGCGGGCAGGCGGTCGTCGCGACGACGCCGTGGGGGCCGCTCGGCATGACGATTTGTTACGACTTGAGGTTTCCCCAGCTGTATCGCGCGCTCGCCAAGGCAGGCGCGTTGTTTCTCGCGGTGCCGTCGTCGTTTCAGCGCGAAACGGGCGTTGCGCACTGGCACGCGTTGCTGCGCGCGCGAGCGATCGAGAATTTGAGCTATGTATTCGCGCCGGCGATGTGCGGCGATCACCCTGGCAACCGCATGACATATGGTCATTCGCTCATCATCGACCCGTGGGGCAGGATCGTCGCGGAACTCGGCGCGGAGCCGGGCATCGCGATTGCTGATATCAACGTCGATGAAGTTCTGCGCGTGCGGGGGATGCTACCGTCGCTGGAGCATGATCGTGCGTTCAGTGGGCCCGCAGTCTGATTTAGCCTGCAAGACCGCGGGTCAGCTGCGGCTTTAGTAGGATTTCGGCATCCCCATCACCTTTTCCGCGATAAAGCACAGAATCAGATGCGGGCTGACGGGCGCTATGCGTGGAATCAACGCTTCGCGCAGGTAACGCTCGACATGGAATTCTTTCGCGTAGCCCATACCGCCCATGGTCATCACGGCGGTTTCGCAGGCTTTGAAGCCGACTTCCCCCGCATAGTATTTGGCGGCATTCGCTTCCGCGCCGCAAGGCTCGCCCGCGTCGTAGAGCGACGCGGCTTTGAACACGAGCAGGTTGGCCGCTTCGAGTTCTATCCAGCGTTGCGCGAGCGGATGCTGGATCGCCTGGTTCTGCCCGATCGGCCGGTCGAATACGACGCGTTCCCTGGCGTAGTCCGCCGCGCGTTTTAACGCGATCTGTCCGAGACCGACCGCTTCGGCCGCAATCAGAATGCGCTCCGGATTCATCCCGTGCAGGATGTATTCGAAGCCGCGGCCTTCTTCGCCGATGCGATCGGCGATGGGCACCTTGAGGCCGTCGATGAAAACCTGGTTCGAGTCGACAGCCTTGCGTCCCATTTTCGGTATTTCGCGGGCTTCCACGAACCGGCGGTCGAAATCCGTATAGAAGAGGCTCAGGCCCTGCGTTGGCTTTTTGGTCTGATCAAGCGGCGTCGTGCGCGCGAGCAGCAGCATCTTGTTGGTGACCTGCGCGGTCGAGATCCAGATCTTCTGGCCCGACACGACGTAATGGTCGCCGCGTTTCTCGGCTTTGGTTTTCAATCGCGTCGTATTGAGCCCGGTGTCGGGTTCGGTCACGCAAAACGAGGCTTTGTCGGCGCCGGCAATCAATGGCGGCAGCCAGCGCTGTTTCTGCTCGTCCGTGCCGAACACGACTACGGGATTCAAACCGAAGATGTTCATGTGCAGCGCCGAAGCGCCCGACATGCCGGCGCCCGATGCGGCGACCGTATGCATCATGAGCGCAGCTTCGGCGACGCCCAGACCCGCGCCGCCGTATTGCTCGGGCATGGCGATGCCGAGCCAGCCGTCGCGCGCAAAGGCCTGATGAAAGTCGGCTGGAAAACCGCCTTCGGTGTCTTTGCGCAACCAGTATTCGGCATCGAAGCGCGCGCAGATTTTTTCGATTGCGGCGCGGATTCCTATTTGATCTTCGGAAAACGCAAAGTTCATGGTTGCCTCAGCTCGCGGTCTGCGTAATGCCAGACGCAATCATCGCCTCTATCTCAGCGTCGGTATAACCGGCTTCGCGCAACACTTCGGCGCTATGCTCGCCGAGTCGCGGCGCCGGCTGCGGTGTATCCGTGGGCGTTGCCGACCATCGGCTGGTCGCGCCCATTGAACGAAGCGTTCCTTCGCTCGGATGCTCGACGAGCGAGAAAAAGCCGGTCTGGTTGAGATGGGGATCGGCGAGCAGCTCTTCGAGCGAATTGAGCGGCATCACGGGAATATCAGCCTTGGTCAGGAGGTCCAGCCATTCCGCGTTGGTGCGCGTCCTGATATGGCCGGCGACAAAAGCGTAGCACTCGGCGAAATGCTGCGAACGATTGGCCTGGGTCGAATAGCGCGGGTCCTGCTCGAACATCTCTTCGCAGCCGATGATGCGAAAAAAATTCCGCCATTGCTTGTCGTTGTATATCAGCAGGCACAGGTAGCCGTCGCTGGTCGCGTAAGGATTGCGATGCTCGGCAAGCAGGCGCGGATAGCCCATGGGCCCGAGTGGCGGCTCGAAGGTTTTGCCGCCCATGTGATCGGAGAGCACGAACTCGGTCAGGCATTCGAACATCGTGACTTCGACCGCCTGGCCGCGGCCTGTACGCTCGCGCTGGAGGAGGGCGGTCGTGACGGCGTTCACGGCGTTGAGCCCGGTGATGCGGTCGGCGACAGTCGAAGGCACGAAACGCGGGCGGTCGGCGCCGGCCTGTTCGATGACCGAAGGCAACGCGACCATCCCCTGGATCAAGTCGTCGTACGCGGGCTTCGCTGCGTATGGTCCGTCCTGGCTGAAGCCGTACGCGCCGACGTAGATGATCCGCGGGTTCACCGCACGCACATCTTCGTAAGTGAGCTTCAAACGCGCCATCGCCTGCGGGCGCACGTTGTATATCAATACGTCGGCGGTTGCGCACAGTTTCAGCATTGCGGCATGACCGGCAGGCTGCTTGAGATCGAGCACGATGGAGCGCTTGTTGCGGTTCAGATGCAGGAAGATGTGGCCCATGCCCGCGTGCTTCATCGGCGCCGAGTGGCGCATGTTGTCGCCCTCGCGCGATTCGATCTTGATGACGTCGGCGCCGAGATCGCCGAGTTTCTGGGTCGCATAGGGCCCCAGGATGACCGTCGTCAGGTCGATGATCCGGATGCCGGCCAGCGGACCGCTCATGTCAGTCGAGAAGTGTATGGTTTATGAAGCGACGGCGGGGCGCGATACCAGTGCGACGCACGCGCGCTGTATGCGCGTGCAGGCTTCCTGGAGTTTCTCGGTCGAGGTCGAATACGAGATGCGGATGTACGGCGACATGCCGTAGGCCGCACCCTGCAGCACGCCGACTTCCGCGGCATCGAGCAGATACATGACGAAATCGAGATCGGTGGCGATGATCTTGCCTTGCGGCGTCGATTTGCCGATCACGCCGGAGATGTTCGGAAACACATAGAATGCGCCTTCGGGTTTGCGGCACTTGATGCCCGGCGCTTCGTTCAGCATCGCGACGACGAGATCGCGGCGCGCGCGGAAGTTCTCTGCGCGTTCGGCCAGAAAATCCTGCGGGCCGGTCAGCGCTTCGATGGCCGCCGCCTGGCTGATTGACGAGGGATTGGTCGTGCTTTGCGATTGCATCTTGAGGATGGTCTTGATGAGCTCTTTGGGGCCGCCCGCGAAGCCGATGCGGAAACCCGTCATCGCGTACGCCTTGGAAACGCCGTTGACGGTCAACGTGCGGTCATACAGCGCCGGCTCGACTTGCGCGGGTGTCGCGCTTTTGAGCCCGTCATAGACGATATGCTCGTAGACTTCGTCGGTAAGCACCCAGACGTGCGGATGGCGTTTGAGCACGTCGGTGAGCGGCTTCAAGTCGGCGGCGGTATACACGGCGCCGGTCGGATTGCACGGCGAATTGAGCATGAGCCACTTCGTGCGCGGCGTGATTGCGCGCTCGAGATCGGCCGCTTGCAGTTTGAACCCGGCGGCCTCGGCGCAGTCGACTGGCACGGGCGTGCCGCCCGCAAGCTGCACCATGTCCGGATACGACACGTAATAGGGCGCCGGCACGATCACTTCGTCGCCCGCAGTTACCGTCGCCATCAGCGCGTTGAAGATGACTTGCTTGCTGCCGTTGGCGCAGGTGATCTGATCGCGCGCATAAGTGAGGCCGTTTTCGCGCTTGAATTTGAGAGCCACGGCGTCTTTCAATTCGGGCGTGCCGTCGACATTCGTATAGCGGGTCTGGCCGGTCCTTAACGCGCGGATGGACGCTTCGATGATATTGGCCGGCGTGTCGAAGTCGGGTTCCCCGACGGTCAGGCCGATGACCTTGCGGCCGGCGAGTTGCAGTTCGCGCACACGCATCGTCGCCATCGAACTCGGCGAAGGCTTGATGCGGTTCATGCGCGGGGCGATTAAGCTCATTTTGCGGGATCCTCTGCCGCCGGCGCATGCGCGGCGCCGGTCGAGTTTCAAAAAGGCTTCATGCTACACCAATCCGGTCCGGACTCATCCGTGCGGGCGCAACGAGCGGCGGCGTCCCGCGGACAGGGGCGGGGCACATGGTGCGCGTGTTATAATTTGACGGGAAAAATTACCTGCAACGGTCTTAAAAAACATCCACGCGATGGTGTATCAATTCCGGCGGCCAGCACGGCCGCAGCGCAAGCCGAGTTCGCAATCCACTGCCGGTGTAGCACCATGCATATTCTCCTGAGCAACGACGACGGCTATTTCGCGCCGGGGCTCGCGATACTCGCCGACATCCTGGCCTCGCTCGGTACCGTCACCGTCGTCGCGCCGGAGCGCGACCGCAGCGGCGCCAGCAATTCTCTGACGCTCGACCGGCCGTTAACGGTGCGCAAGGCGGCCAACGGCTTTTTTTACGTCAACGGCACGCCGACCGATTGCGTGCACCTTGCGGTCACCGGGTTGCTCGGCGATTTGCCGGACATCGTGATATCGGGCGTGAACCACGGCGCCAACATGGGGGACGACACAATTTATTCGGGGACGGTGGCCGCCGCTACAGAGGGCTTCCTGCTCGGCATACCTTCGGTCGCGATTTCGCTGGTCGCCGCGGGCAGCGACAATTTCGTCACCGCGGCCCGCATCGCCGCCGACATCACGCGCAGGTTCAAAGACAAGCCGCTCGGGCAGCGCGCATTGCTTAACGTGAACGTCC
>CAZEAX010000128.1:0-10943 GCA_964510405.1 uncultured Streptomyces sp.
CCGCGTACCCGCGCGAAGCGCACGTCGACGACCTTTTGCGCGTTCTCGGGCAGTGCGGCGCGGCGCGGCGCTCGACTTCCTGCTCCCAGCGGTCGCGCCGATTTGTCGCGGTAGCTGATGGCGAGGTTGCCGTGTTCGATCCGGTTGACAAACAATTCAGTCAGGCCCATGGCGGCGATCTCGGGGTTCGGGCACACGCTCGCCAGCGCCGCCGCACGCTGCCGCGCTTCGGCGAGCGCCCTGAATTTGAGGCATGCCTTGCGCAGCATCGGCATCGCGTCGTTATAAGCGCGGATTTTTTCCGCGAGCGCGCGCGACTGCGCGAGTCCGTCCGGCGCCGTGCGCAATGCGCCGCCTTCGTACGGTTTGGTCAAATAGAAATGCGCGCCGAGCTCCAGGCCTAATGCGATCTTGTCGGGGAAGCCGTCGCGGTTTGCATGATCACCGGCAGGTGCCGGAATCGCGCGTCGGCTTTGACGCGGGCGAGCATATTCAGCCCGTCCGGCACGGACATCATGCGATCGAGCAGCATCGCGTCGTAACGTTCCGGTGCAGCCTCGAATAGCGCAAGCGCTTGTGCGCTGCCGCCGGCGGGATTGTTGGCGGCCCAGATGCGCCCGCTGTGTACCTGCACGATCTGCCTGCAAATTGAACAACTGAGGGCGACTGCGCGTGCGGCCGCCCCCCTGTGCTTCGCAGCTAGCGTTGAATGCATGTACGGATTCAGTTTCGCGGAAGCAATCTCTTAAAAGTCTTCCCACTCCTTCGATTTGCCATTGCTACCAGCCACTTTGCGTGTGCGAACGGGGACCGGTTTTTTATCCATTGCCGTCTTCTCCCGGTTTGCCAAATGCGTAACCGTAGCTTTGGGTTTCTCGACTTTCGACGGAGCCGGCGTTTTCACTTCCACCTCATGCGAGAGCTTGAACGTTCCTACCGCATGCACCAGCGCCTGCGCCTGCTCCTGCATTGACTCCGCCGCCGCCGCCGCCTCTTCCACCAGCGCCGCATTTTGCTGCGTTACCTGGTCCATCTGTGTGATCGCGGTGTTCACCTGCTCGATCCCGCTCGACTGCTCCTGACTCGCCGCCGTGATCTCGCTCATGATGTCCGTAACCCGCTTGACCGAGCCCACGATTTCTTCCATCGTTTTGCCGGCCGATTCGACCAACTTGGATCCAACGCCGACTTTCTCGACGGAGTCGTTGATCAGTGTCTTGATTTCCTTGGCAGCCGCAGCGCTGCGCTGAGCGAGATTGCGCACTTCGGATGCGACTACAGCGAAGCCGCGACCCTGTTCGCCGGCACGTGCGGCTTCCACCGCCGCGTTCAGCGCGAGGATGTTGGTCTGGAACGCGATACCGTCGATCACGCTTATGATATCGACAATCTTTTTCGAACTCTCAGTGATCGCCGACATGGTAGTCACTACTTCCGTTACGACGCTACCGCCTTTGATTGCCACTTCGGAGGCTGAAGCTGCCAGCTGATTGGCCTGCTTTGCATTCTCGGCGTTCTGCTTGACCGTGCTGGTCAACTCTTCCATCGAGGAAGCCGTCTCCTCCAGCGAGGAGGCTTGCTCTTCGGTGCGCTGCGACAGGTCGGAATTGCCGCTGGCAATCTCTGCCGCTGCGCTATCGATCGCCCCGGTCGCGTCGCGGATTTGCGCCATGATCGTGTTTAACTGCTCGACCGCGGCATTGGCGTCCACCTTCACCTGCTTGAAGCTGCCGGTGTATTCCTTGATCACGGTTTCCGTCAGGTCGCCCTTTGCCAGCGCACCCAAGACACGCGCCATGTCGTTGACGCCCATAACCTGCTCGGTGATGTCGGTGGCGTACTTGACCACCTTAAACGGTTTGTTGTTCATGTCCATAATCGGGTTGTAGCTAGCTTGGAGCCAGACTTCTTTACCGCCCTTGCCGAGGCGCTTAAACTGGCCGGCCTCGAACTCGCCGCGGTTGAGTTTTTCCCAGAATTGGCGGTACTCCGGACCAGCGCTGTAGGACGGCTCGGCAAACATGCTGTGGTGCTTGCCCTTGATCTCGTCGAGCATATAACCCAGCGTTTTGCAGAAGTTGTCATTGGCGGTCAGCACTGTGCCGTCGAGCTTGAACTCGATTACCGCCTGCGCCTTGCTCACTGCATTGAGCTGGCCTTCAAAGTCGGCCGCGCGCAATTTCTCGGCGGTGATGTCCATGGCGTACTTGACCACCTTGAACGATTTGCCGTTCATGTCCATGATCGGGTTGTAGCTGGCCTGGAGCCAGATTTCCTTGCCGCCCTTGCCGATGCGCTTGAACTGGCCGGCCTCGAACTCGCCGCGGTTGAGTTTTTCCCAGAAGTAACGGTACTCCGGGCTAGTGCTGTAGGACGGTTCGGCAAACATGCTGTGGTGCTTGCCCTTGATCTCGTCGAGCGTGTAGCCCAGCGTCTTGCAGAAGTTGTCATTGGCGGTCAGCACCGTGCCGTCGAGCTTGAACTCGATTACCGCCTGCGCCTTGCTCACTGCATTGAGCTGACCTTCGAAGTCGGCCGCGCGCAATTTCTCGGCGGTGATGTCCGTGGCGTACTTGACCACCTTGAACGGTTTTCCGTTCTTGTCCATGATCGGGTTGTAGCTGGCCTGGAGCCAGACTTCTTTGCAGCCTTTACCGAGGCGCTTGAACTGCCCGGCGTCGAACTCGCCGCGGTTGAGCTTTTCCCAGAATTGGCGATACTCCGGACTCGCGCTGTAGGACGGTTCGGCAAACATGCTGTGGTGCTTGCCCTTGATCTCGTCGAGCGTGTAGCCCAGCGTCTTGCAGAAGTTGTCATTGGCCGTCAGCACCGTGCCGTCGAGCTTGAACTCGATTACCGCCTGCACCCTGCTGATGGCCGCCAGCTGACCCTGCATGTCCATCAACAGATCCCGCTTGGGGGCTTGACGAGCACTTGAAGATTTGACTTTTTTCGCTTTCATGGAATTTCCTCAATGATTTGAAATAACTGGGTTGATGAACAGACAGTCGTGTCTTGTAATTCGGTTCTAACCTGGCACTTGATCGTGCTTAATGGACCGTGGTGCCATCAAACAAACCAACGTCCTTGCCGGACATGAGCTTTTCGATGTCGATCAGAATCAGCATGCGATCGTCGACCGTGCCCAACCCGACGATATGTTGCGCATCAACCGTTGCGCCGAACTTAGGCGCCGGGCGCATCTGTGCAGGCGAAAGGTTAATTACCTCCGAGACACTATCCACGACCACGCCGACGACCCGTCCCGCCAACTTCAGGATGATCACAACCGTGAGTTCGGTGTATTGCGGATCGGCCAGATTAAACTTGATGCGCAGATCGAAAATTGGCACGATGATGCCGCGCAGGTTGACCACGCCTTTAATGTAATCGGGCGCGTTGGCAATCCGTGTCACAGCATCGTAACCGCGGATTTCCTGCACCTTGAGGATCTCGACGCCGTATTCTTCCTCGCCGAGACGGAACGTAAGGAATTCGCCGCCGGCAGTTGCAGCTGCAATGTCGGCCTCCGAGTCTTGCTCTACTACCTGTTCTGTTTGCATGTCCCATCCCTTCGTTTAGATTGCGGCCGTCAAAAAATGACTTTAGTTGCAGCGCGCCGGCATGACTTGCCGGCATCTTGCGTTAGCGCCTCTCACATCTGCAGATTGCCATTACCGGAGTCGCGTGAACCTGATCACTGGAATGTCGCACGCCGTTCGATGACACGGTCATCGGAACAAGCGGTACAACGGGGCTCAATTCGCGGACGACTTTTGATGATCAATATGACTGCTATCGGTAAAACTTCGCGCCGCTTGAGCGCGCACCGGCGCAATCCCGATTCCGTTTGACCTGTATCAAACGATGTCGAAATAACATTGCGGAATCGGCGTAATTGGCTTAGGCGAAGTCATCCTCGCGCTGCGCTTACGGCCGGGCGACGGGCGCCAACCTGCGCCGCCGTGTTGAAGGCTTCGCTCGATCAGGCCAACGGCACGTAGCAGCAGGCGACGACAATGGCGCGCGATTTCGAACTCGGCGCGTCCGACGCGAGCCTGCCGGACGTGTGGTGTCGATCCAGAAAGCCAACGTGTCGTTCCAGCAGGTCGTACAGGTGCGCAACCGGCTGGTGTCCGCCTGTCACGACATCATGAACATGCAGGTATAGCCCTGTGGCAGTCAGGGTTGTCCGGTAAAATCGCACATCATTTTGAAATATTCATACATCTCCGGGTCCAAGCAGCGTATCTTATTCTTCCCATAAGAATGGGTAATGCGATGCCGTTGCATGACGACGGCATCGAAATTTTCCGGTTGGCGCGGAGCCCTTGCGAGAGGTTGCAGAAATGGATGGTGATCGTCGCAATGACGATCGGGGTATAGTCGTCCGCGTTCTTGCGCGCATGTGGAGAACTGCGGCCAGTCTGGCGCGCGCGCGCGCGTACCCGTACGTGCTTGCCGTAGTGCTCACGGTGGCCACCTTGGCGCTGCGATTGTGGGCATGGCGCGGGGCGGGCGATCCGCCGCTGCTGATTCTTTTCCTTTTTCCGGTAGTCATCAGCGCCTACATCGGCGGACTGGGGCCGGGACTCTTGAGCACGGCGCTCGCCGCCCTCGGCACCGACTACCTGCTGCTGGACCCGAGCCACAGTCTGGCCATCGCCAATCCGGCAACCGTCTTCGGCTGGATGTCGCTGGTCGCGCTCGGCGTGCTGATCAGCGTGCTCAACGAGGCTTTGCATCGTGTCCGGCAGGACGCGCCTGCCGGCAGTTTGCACTCGCTCGAGCACAAGGTGCGCGCCGGTTTTGCGGTCGCGCTTGCCGTCATCGCGATTATCAGTGCGTTATCGTATTTCAGCATCAGCCAGCTGCGCGAGAACTCGGCCGTAGCGCAGCGCGCGGAAATGCTGATCGATGAATTGAAGTCGGTGCGCACGAGACTGAGGGATGTCGAGACCAACATCGGCCGCTACGTGATTACCGGCGACGTTGCGCATCTCGCGGCGCAAAAAGACACCGTGACCGCGATCGCGGCGGAATTAAAAGATCTGCGCGAACGCACCGCCGGCGATACAGAGCAGCAAAAGCGGCTCGACACGCTCAACGGGCTCGTCGCGGAGCGGTTTAAGGTTGCGGAGCGGGTCGTCGCAGCAAGGCGCGGCGGCGGGTTTGCGGCCGGCCGCGCGGCCATCGCGGGCGGCGAGGGTAAGCGCCTGACGGATGCGATACGCACGCTCATGGGCGAGATGGAGGAAGCCGAAGACGTCGCCATGCGCGCACGCGATGCGAACTCGGAGCGCCATACTGAATTGACCGAAGCGAGCATCATCCTCGGAGGCTTGCTCGCATTTGCCTTCGTCACTATCGCACTGTTCCTGATTTCGCGGGAGTTCGCCGCCCGCCGCATTTCGAACACCATGGTGCGCCGGCAGGCGGAACTGCTCGATCTCGCGCGCAATTCGATCGTCGTCAGCGATCTCGAAAACCGCATCGTCTACTGGAATCGCGGTGCCGAGCGACGGTACGGCTGGACGCCGGACGAAGCCGTCGGCAAAAAGACTTATGAATTGCTGGCAACGCAGTTTCCGGTTCCACGCGAAGAAATTATCGAACGTCTGCTGAAATCCGATTATTGGACGGGCGAGTTGCAACACACTGCGCGGGACGGCCGCCATTACATCGTCGAAAGCCACTGGTCATTGCGGCGCAACGCGTTGGGTGAACCCGAGGCGATACTCGAAATCGGCGCCGATCAAACGCAACGCAGGGCCGCCGAGGCGGCGCTGCGCACGGCGTACGACGATCTGGAAGCGCGCGTGGTCGAGCGCACGGCGGAACTTGGTCGCAGCAACGAATTGCTGCGCGAGCGCGAACAGCAATACTCCGGCATCGTCAATTCGGCGATAGACGGTATCGTGACGGTGGATGAGCGGCAGCACATCGTATTGTTCAATCCGGCGGCGGAAAAAATCTTCGGCTATACGTCTGCCGAAATGCTGGGTCAGCCGCTGTCATGCCTGGTGCCCGAGCGTTATCGTACCGGCCATGCGGGCCAGATTGACGCATTTGGCCGCACCGGCCTGACGAGTCGCTCGATATCAGGTGCTGCGGCCATCCCTGCCTTGCGCGCCAACGGCGAGGAGTTTTTGCTCGAGGTGACGATCTCAAAGACCGAAGTGGCGAGGCGCAAGCTGTTCACGGCGGTCTTCCGCGACATCACCGAACGCCTCATGGCGCAGCGCGTGCAGGCGCAACTCGCCGCGATCGTCGAGTCGTCCGACGACGCCATCATCGGCAAGACGCTCGACGGCATCATCACCAGCTGGAACCTCGGCGCGGAGCGGCTGTTCCGCTATCAGGCCGCCGAAGTCGTGGGCCAATCCATCGCCGTCATCATTCCCGACGACCGCCTGCACGAAGAGGATGTCATCATCGCGCAGGTCTCGCGAGGCGAGAGTGTGCAGAACTACCGGACGGTGCGCCGGTGCAAGGACGGCAGGTTGGTCGACATCTCGGTCAGCGTGTCGCCGATCCGCGATGCCGGCGGCCGTATCGTGGGCGCATCCAAGATCGCGCGCGATATCACCGACCGCAAGCGCGCCGAAGACGAGTTGCGCGAAAGCGAGCACAAAAACCGAACGCTGATGGAGTCGTTGGCCGACGGCGTGTTCGTTGCCCAGGACTACCGCTTTGCGTACGGCAACCCGGCGTTGCTGAAAATTTTGGGCTATTCGAACGAAGAGTTTGTCGGCCTGCCGTTCGAAAAGGTGGTGGTGCCGGAATTTCTGCAGCTGTGGACCGAGAGGTTCACGCAGAGGGTCGGCGCCGGACCCGAGCCGCAAAAGGAATACGAGGTCCGGTTCGTGCGCAAGGATGGCAGCAGCATTCTCGTTGAGTTGCGTGCGAGCCGCGTGCCGTTCAAGGGCGAGCTTGCGGCGCTAGGCATCGTCCGCGACACCACCGAACGCAGGCTCGCGGAGGAGAAGCTGCGCCAAAGCGAGCGCGAACTGCGCACGGTAACGGACGCAATCCCGGCGTTGATCGCTCACGTCGACAAGGAGCAGAGATACCGATTCGTGAACCTTGCCTATGGGAGCTGGTATTCCCGGCCGCGCGCCGAGATTATCGGACAACGGATAGAGGAGGTCATGGGCGAAGCGCGCTACCGCGAGATCGCGTCTTACGTCGACCAAGTGTTGGCTGGCCACGCGGTGACTTTCGAACGCCTGCGGATTCGCGGAGATGAAAGGCCGCGCAATTTTCACTGCAACTATGTTCCCAGCCTGGATCATGACGGCGCGGTCAATGGTGCGTTTATCGTCGCCCACGACATCACGGAACTCAAGCGCGCAGAAGAGCTGTTATTGCGCACCGAAAAAATGGAGGCGCTCGGCACTCTCGCCGGCGGTATCGCGCACGATTTCAACAATATCGTGCCGGCCATCGTCGGCTTCGCCAACGTCGCGGAAGACGGGTTGCCGCACGACCATCCGGTCCGCGCCAGCCTCGCCGAAATCAAGAAGGCCGGCATGCGCGCGGGCGACCTCGTGCGCCGCATTCTGAATTACAGCCGCCCGCAGGAGCAGGGGCATGAGCCGGTCGATCTCGAATCGGTGATAGGCGAGGCGTTGAAGCTCGTGCGCGCATCGCTGCCGGTGACCGTTGAATTGCGCAGCAATCTCGCCTGGGACCTGCCCAAGGTCAACGCGGATGCGACGCAGATTTACCAACTGGTGGTCAACCTGGTGACGAACGCCCGCGATGCGATCGGGCCGCGCGCCGGAGTTATCGAAGTGCAACTGGAAGCGATCGACGCGGGCGACCAGATCCTGGGCCTGAAGCCGGGCAGGTACGCGCGGCTGACGGTCAGCGACGACGGCTGCGGCATGGATCGCGAGACGCAGCAGCGCATCTTCGACCCGTTTTTTACGACCAAGCCGGCGGGAAAAGGCACGGGGCTCGGCTTGTCGATAGTCAACAGCGTTGTGACTAGGCTCGACGGCGTCGTGAACGTCTACAGCGAACCCGGCAAAGGCACCAAATTTCACAATTACTTCCCGTTGACGAAGGAGGGCGCGATTGATCGCGCACCCGCGCGACCCGCGGCGGTGCGCGGCCGCGGCGAACGCCTCATGTATATCGACGACGAAGAGCCGCTGGTGTTCCTTGCGTCGTACACGTTAAAGCAACTCGGGTACGAGGTGAGCGGCTATACCGAAGCGCCAGGCGCGCTCGACGAGTTCCGCGCGCGGCCGCAGGACTTCGATGCGGTGATCACCGATGCGGCGATGCCCGGCATGTCCGGCTACGATGTCGCGCGCGAATTGCACGCAATCCGGCCGGACGTGCCCATCATCATGGTGTCAGGCTATGTGCGGCCGGAAGACGAAGAGCTGGCGCGGCAGGCCGGCGCCCGCGCCATGATACTGAAGCCGAACAACGTACAGGATCTGGGCGCGGCGATCGCGCGTTTGCTGAACGAACGCGCGCCGCATTGATGCCGCTGCGCGCTAGTCGCGGGTGCGGTCTTTGCGCTGCCGCTCTAACCCCATGATGTAGCGCTGGATGGTGGCGAGCATGCTTTCACGCAAGTCCACGAACGCGAACCCCGACCGTTGCGCGACCTTGCCATTGGCGAGCTTCATCATGAACGCATTGCGCGCCTGCACGCGCGTGCGCATCGCCGCGGCGCCGGGCATATGGATGGTGCAGTCGTAATAGGCGCCCAGCTCGGGCGTGAACAATTCGTGCGGCGTCAGCACGGCGATGCCGCCGCAGCTGATGTCGATGAGGCTCAGTTCGACGGTCGCGCGCGCGTCGCTTTGCGGGATCGAAATCGTGCATTTCACCGGCGCGATGATCGGAGTGGGGACGCGGAAATATTCGCGCCGCTGCAACCGCAGCAATTCCTGCGGCAGCGCCGCCCTGAACGCGTCGCGCCCGTCGCAGGTTGCAGTCTCAATGTCCGTGCAGACGAACTGGATCTTGATCTTGTCCAGCGTGGTGCTGCAGAGCAGCCGCTGTTTGGCGAGCACACGCTCCATGTGTTTGCCGTTTCTGTCGCACTCGAGCATCAGATAACCCGCCTCGTCGTCGACCCGCACGAGCGACGTCAGGAAAAAATCTTCCCCGCCGACGGATGCGGTGATCAAGGCGGCGTGCCGCATCACGGCGCGCAGGATCTGGCTGATTTCCAGCCGCGACGCGATCGCGTACTGGTGATAGTCGGCGGCGGAGTCGGTGTTTAAAGCGGTGGCGGTCGTGGTCGGCATGGTTGCGGGCTCCGGGAGATGGCCCAAGCATAGTGGGTCGCGGTGTTGCGCAAGCGGCGGAACAAGCCCGGATTTCCGTGCCTAATCGGCGCGTTCGCCGCGGCACTCAGCGCAGCGCCGGCGATGGCTTCGATTCGACCGGATGTTCGAGCCGGTATAACCATGCCAGGAGTTCGGCGATCGCCACGTAAAGTTCCTGGGGAATGCGCGTGTCCAGGTCGACCTGCATCAGCAGCGCGACCAGTTCGGGCGACTCGTGCACGTAGATGCCGGCTTCGCGTGCGCGCGCGATGATGGCCTCGGCCATGAGGCCGCGGCCCTTGGCGGCGACGCGCGGCGCGCTCTGCTTGTCGTTGTACGCAAGCGCGACCGCGGCCTGGCGTCCTTCAGGCGGATTCATCGCGGCCCACCGTGACGGATAGCGGGGTGATGCCGGCGTCGCGCAGCGATTGCTGCAAGGTGGCGCGCGCGCCCGCGAGCGCGGTCTGCGTGCCGGCATCGGCCGCGTGCACTGCGACCGTGACGCCGCGTCCGGCCACCGTCAGGATTGCTTCGAGTTTCCCCAGGCGCGGCAATTCCAGGCGCAGGCGCGTGCGCCACGCGGGCGCACCGGCGGATCGCGGCGCTTCGGGCGGCGCTTCGCTCACTTCCCAATCGAGCGGCTGGCCGGGCCAGATCATGCCGTGCCACGCGAGAGTGCGCGATTCCAGCGTGTCGAGCTGCTGCTTGATCATCGCCAGCGCATCGCGATGCACCGGCAAGTGCGGCAGTTGCGGCAGGTCTTCCGGGACGATGTCGGCGAGCGTGTCCGCGTTGTCACCGTGATCCGCCAATGCGGGGAGCGACCGGTGACGCAGGGGCGCAAGCCGCGCCTGCGGTTCCCGCATCAGCGCGGCGATCGTGCGTTCGCCGGCGATCCATTGCGCCTGATGCGCTTCGTAAAACATGCCGCTGTGCGCCAGCGCGTCGCGCAACACCGCGGCGATTTCCCGGTTGTCCGCGGGCAACACGGTGAGCAGCGGCGCGCCGCCGCGCACCACCGATGTCAGCGGCATCTTTTCGCTTTCATCCAGCAACGCGGTGATGAAGCGCGCGGTTTCGCTCAGGCTCGCGGGCAGATCGGGGATATCGGGTTCGGGAACCAGCGCGAATTTTATCTGCGGTTCGCGCGCGACTACGCTCAACTGCAGCGCGTCGCCCGGCCGCGCCTGGAACGGCAGCCGCAGCAGAAAAGTCTGGTTTCTGATCGCGACGCGGAACGTGCCGTCGGGCCGCGCCGCCTCGACCAGTCCGCGCACGTAATCGCCGGGCGCGAGATCGGCCAGCGTCTCCAGATCGACGCGGCTTACCGGCGTCACCTGCGAGTCGGCGAAAGTGCGCAGGCGCACGATATCGGAGAGGCGGTTGAGCATGATCGAAAGGCGCGCGCGCCGGGCGCCCGTGGTTTATTCGCCGGCCCGGTAGGCCTGCGCCAGCCGCCGCTGATGTCCGGTATGGTGCAACAGTGCCGACAATTGGTTGAGCCACGGCTCGACCAGCAGCCGGATCTCGGCGTCGTCGTCGAGCACGGCGCGTATCAACTGAGCTTTGCGGCGCTGAAACTCCGCGCTGCGCGGTTGCGCGTCGTCGCCGGTGAAGAGCCGCGCGAACAGGGCGCTGCAGTCGCGC
>CAZEAX010000129.1:0-10926 GCA_964510405.1 uncultured Streptomyces sp.
TGCCGCCTTCGAATCCGCGGCGGGCGCCGAGGGAATAGGCGATCTCTGCGATGCGCCGGTTTCGTTCGGCCGCCGCTTCCGGATTAAGCGCAGCGGCAGGGGGATTCTTTGCGGGTTTGCGTGGTTGTTTTGGGGAGCGCATATTTTTATCCTACCCTAGAATAGAGGATTATCCTCTTAAACGAGAACAATTCTATCGGCGAAGTTTTTCATTGCTGCAATGCAACGCGCTTTTTCTTCTCTCGAAGAGTTTTCGTATCAACCCGATGAACAAAATCCTTGTTTGCTGCGCATTTGTGACAGGCGTTGCCGCGAGCGCGGCGAGTTGGGGACAGAATTACCCAAGCCGCCCCATACGCATAGTGGTGCCGACCGCGCCGGGCGGCGGGCCGGATGTGGTGGCGCGGATTCTTGCGCCCAGACTGACCGAGATGCTGGGTCAGCAGATCGTCGTCGAGAACCGCGCGGGTGCGAACGCGATGATAGGCGGCGAAGTTGTGGCGAAGTCGGCTGCCGACGGCTACACGTGGTTGTTCGGCACGGGCCAGAACACCATTAATCCCAGCGTGATGAAGAAAGTGCCTTACGACATTGTCGAAGATTTTACGGCCGTGAGCCTCGTGTATCAGTCGTCGTACCTGTTAACGGTGCATCCCGGAGTGCCGGCGAAATCCGTCAAAGAGTTGATCGCGTTGGCCAGGGCGCAACCCAACAAGCTCAATTTCGGCTCGGGCGGCATCGGCAGCACGGCCCACTTGTCCGGCGAGCTTTTCAAGATGATGACGGGCATTCAAATGGTCCACGTGCCGTATAAAGGCGTGGGCATTGCGTTGGCCGATCTGGTCGGCGGCCAGCTCGACTTGATGTTCCCCGCGATCGCGAGCGCGCTGCCGTATCACAAGTCAGGGCGGCTGAGAGGACTCGGCGTCACGAGCCCGCGCCGGCATCCATCGGCGCCGGAAGTGCCGGCGATTGCCGAGACGGTACCGAAGTTCGAGTCGAGATCGTGGATCGGCGTGCTGGTGCCGGCGGGCACGCCCAGGGAGATCGTGAATCGGATCAACTCCGCGCTGGTCAAGCTGGTGAATACGCCCGAGATGAAACAGACGTTGACCGCCCAGGGCGCGGATCCGGCAACCGATACACCGGAAGAATTTGCGAAGTACATCCGCGAAGAAGTTGCGCGCGCGGCGCGAGTGGTCAAAGCGGCGGGCATCAAGCCGGAGTGAAGTGTCAGGGAGCTGAAGCATGAAGAGCGTGGTGTGGGGCAGCGGCGCAATCGGCGGCGTGGTGGGCGCCGCGATGGCGGCGCAGGGCGAAGACGTGCTGATGGTGGATATCGTGCCCGAGCATGTGCGCGCGATGAACGAGCACGGACTTCGCATCAAGTCGGCGGCGGGCGAGCAGGTGGTTCGCGTGCGCGCCGCGCTTCCGGATCAAGTGAAGGGGACGTTCGATTGCGTGTTTCTCGCAGTGAAATCGCAATTCACGAACGACGCGCTCGATTCCATCATGCCGCACCTGACACCGGGGTCAGTCGTAATCTCTTTGCAGAACGGCGTGAACGAGCCGCAGATCGCCGGGCGCATCGGCGCCGATAAAACGATCGGTTGCCTGGTTGACTTTTCGGCCGACTATCACGCCCCGGGCGAGATCATGCGCGCACGCGCGGGAAATCTTTATATCGGCGAACTGGATGGGAGCAAGTCCGGCCGGCTCGAAGAAATTCGGCGCCTGCTTGCGTTCACGACGCAAACCCATACGTGCGCCAACATCATGGGCTACGTATGGGCGAAGATCTGCAAAGGCACGCTCGACGCGATGACCGCGCTGGTCGACACGAATGCGCTGGAGCTGCGTTCGGATAAAGCTTTTCACCCGATCCGGCGCGCGCTGCTGCGCGAAGGCATCAAGGTGGCGGCGGCGGACGGCGTGCAGGTCGCCGCGTTCTCCCATTTCGACCCCGCGCCGTTTCTCGATGAGTCGCCCGCGGGGATTACGGCAAGCGACGCAGTCCTCGACGAGATGGCGCGCGGTCAGGCCCACAACAACACCAAGGTGCGCACCGGCTATTGGCGCGATATCGTGGTGCGCAAGCGCAAGACCGAGATCGAATACGTCACCGGCGAAATCGTCCATCGCGGCAAACGACTGGGAATACCGACCCCGGTCAACGCTTTAATGTTCAAACTGTTCGAAGAGATCGAAAGCGGCCGGCGTGCAATGAGCTGGGAGAATCTGCAAGAACTCTCCCGGACCGTCGTAAATTCTGGCGTGGCTGTTGCATGACTGTATTCGACCGCATAGTCGCATTGCTCGACAGCAAAGGCGTGGCCTACGACGTATCGCGCCACGCGCCGGTATTCACGAGTGAAGAAGCCGCCAGGGTGCGCGGCGCGCCGCTCTCCAGCGGCGCGAAGGCGCTGATCTGCAAGGCCGCCGGCGAATTCGTGCTGTTCGTGATGCCGGGCGACCGCCGGCTCGACAGCAAGCTGGTGCGCAAAGCGTTCAATCTGAGGTCGCTGCGCTTTGCCACGCGGGAAGAAGTCGAACAGCACACGTCACTTTTACCAGGATCGATCCCGCCGTTCGGCAGCCTGTTCGGATTCGCCACCTATTGCGACGAGCAGCTGGCCGCGCAACCGAGGATCAATTTCAATGCGGGCGATCACGCGATCAGCGTGAACATGTCGTTTGCGGATTATCTGACGGCGGAAAAACCGCGGTTGGGCCAGTTCTCCGTTGCCGCGTAACCGGCAAATCTGTTCGAGAGCCGATAACATGCGTGCATATATGCGAACAAGCGCGGGCCTGCTATTAAGCGTTGCGGCATGCGTCGCTAACGCTCAGACGCGTGTAGATACGTTGCAATATCCATCCAAACCGATCCGCATCCTGGTCGGCTTTCCGCCCGGCGGCAATTCCGATTTCGTGGCGCGGGCGGTCGGGCGCGGGCTCGGCGAGTTGTGGGGACAGCAGGTCATCGTGGACAACCGTCCGGGCGCGGGCGGCAATGTCGCGGCCGAGATCGTCGCGAAGTCGCCGGCTGACGGCCATACGCTGCTGCTCGGCGTGTTCGCGCACGCGGTAAATCCGAGTCTCTATGCGAAACTTCCGTTCGACGCGATCAAGGATTTCGCGCCCGTCATTCTCTGCGCGTCATCCGCGAACATACTGGTGGTGCATCCGTCGCTGCCGGTCAAATCGGTCAAGGAGTTGATTGCGCTCGCGAAGGCCAGGCCGGGCGCCATTACCTATGCGTCGGCGGGCAACGGGACCGCCAGCCATCTCGCGGGCGAACTTCTGAAAATGCTCGCGGGCATCGATATCGTGCATGTGCCGTATCGCGGCACCGGCCCCGCGCATACGGACCTCATGGGGGGACGCGTCACGATGTTCTTCGCCGCGATGGCGGGCACGCTGCCGTATGTACAGGCGGGCCGCTTGCGCGCACTGGGCGTCACCACGCTCAAACGCTGGCCGGGTGCGATGAATGTGCCGACCATGGTGGAGGCGGGCGTGCCGGGCTTCGAAGTCAATTCGTGGTCTGGCTTGCTGGCACCCGCGGGAACGCCCAAAGAGATCGTCGTCCGGCTCAACACGGAAGTTGCGCGTATATTGCGCTCGCGGGAGACCGCCGAGCGTTTGTATTCGTTCGGCGCCGAGGCGATCGACAACACACCCGACGAATTCGCGGCCTATATCAATTCCGAATTCGTCAAATGGGCGAAAGTCGTGAAGAACGCAGGACTGCGCGCCGAGTGAGTCCCTGACCGGCGCGTTACTTGGGCTGCAGCCCGGAGCCGAGCAGTGCTTTTTTGAGATCGGGATCCCTGGGCCGGTCGCCGAGCCACATGCGAAGCAGCGCGCGATTGAAATCCGCGCCGGCGATAATTTCCTGCTCTTTCCCGTTCACGCGAATTATCGTGCCAAGTCGCGGGTTGTAGTCGATTACGAGTTCCATTCCGTCAGTTATCTCGCGCAGGGTTGCGAAGATCGAATTGAATTGCATCATCCGCGTTTCGAGCGGTTTGCGTTCTTCGGGCGTCAGCGTCTCGCGCAAGGCGTCGTTCGTCGAGTCGGTCATCTCCCTGGCCGTCAGATTGCGCAAAAAATGCAGCAACAGGCGCCGCGGCTGGTCTTTGCGCAAAATGGCTTCGCCGTCGGCAGATTTGACGGGCAGGTACAACGCGACAACGTAAATACTGAAGATGATGCGCCGGCGTAACCCTGCGCCGTTCAGCACCAGTTCCGGCCCGTCAACGCCCATTCGCACGCGTTCCGGCAGCTGTATTCCTTCGACCTCCGCCGCAAATGCGGCGGAATCCAGCAGCAGGACGCAAGCGCACAGTAAAACCATGCGGCTGAGCAATCGATCTCCTCCGTGCCTAACCGATATCGCCGCATTCTACGTCGCGCGGCTGAAATTTGGCAGCGATGCTTTCGAGGGACTAGTTCCGCCGGCGGTGCGCGTCAATCTTCCCCGGAGACGCGTTACGTCATGTTATCCGTCATGATTTGATAGGCTTCCTCCCACGCGCGCCGCGTTTCCGGCGTGAAGTCCTCGCGCAGGAACGACTCCAGCGTCCAGATCAATGCGTCGCCGAAAGGCGGGTAGTGTTCAGGTTTGACGTTGAGCGCCACGTGGCGCTCGCCAAGATAGTGAATCAGAGGAACCAGCTTATCCTGCATATCCAGCATCTTGACGATCAGCTCGAGCATCGCGATCAACGCGCGCGATTGGGAACTCATGTTGCGGGGAAAAATCGCGCGCAATCCCGGATTAACCTTAAACAGCCGCGCATAAAATGCCGGTCCGACCTCATCCAGTGCCGGACGTAATTTGCGAAACGAGTCTCGGACCAACGCGATGTCTTCGGGTGTCATGATGTTCCCCCAGCAAAGCCGGGGCGGCTCCCTTTCCTAGCGTTTCCTTGTCGGAGATACCCGGTTCGCAAACGCTACGCCGCGAGCAATTTATTGCATTGATCTGGCGCAAACGCTTTACATACGCTTAGACCCTGCGCGGAAATTGCGGCGGCGCACAACCGTGCGCCAGTAATCTTCTTCCGGACCTGCCTCGCGCTGGAGCAACAACAAGCAATGCAGTAAAGTCTCGATTCGCTTGCAACCAGATACTCACCGGATAAACCAAGGGAGATTTCATGACGCCGTTCTTGCGCTCTGCATGCCGTATCGCCACTTGCGCGCTGACCTCCGCTGCGGTACTCGCCGCCTTCGTCGCGCGCGCGGACACGCCTCCCGCGGGATGGTCCGCCAGCAATGTCGAGCTCGTCGGCTACACGATCATGAACGAGCATCCGGCTTTCAAAATCACGATGACGCGGGCGGGCGACCGCTGGTACATCATCGGAGGCCACTACAACATTCCGGGTTGGAGCGTGATCGACGTCACCGATCCGAAGAATCCGCACGTCGCGAAATTCATTCCGGGGCCGGCGAATACCAGCACCAATCAGGTCGACCTCGCCGACGGCATACTGGTCGGCGCACTCGGCCAGCCGTCGAACCGCGAAGACGCCGGCATGGATGCGAAAAAGCCCTACGAGGCAGGCATCATCCTGATCGACGTCAAGGACCCGCTCAATCCCAAAGAGCTCGGTCGCTGGCACACCGACAAACCCGAAGGCCGCGGCACGCACCGTAATGCTTACACCGGCGGACGCTACGTGCATCTGGCAGCCGATATGAAGGGCTACGACGGCGATATCTATGTAATCCTCGATATCAGCAATCCGGCGAAACCCGTCGAAGCCGGGCGCTGGTGGGTGCCGGGGCAGCACGTCGCAGGCGGCGAGACGCCGCAGAAGGACCCCAACGTAAACCTGCACAGTCCCAACGTGGTCGATGGCAATCTTGCGTACCTGGCGTACGGCGATGCCGGCATGATCATTCTAGACATCAGCGACGTCTCCAAGCCGAAGCTTGTGTCGAAGCTCAAATTCGAACCGCGCCATCGCTTCGACGCGCATACGGTCCTGCTCGAGCCGGGCCGTAAACTCGCGTATGTGAATTCCGAAGCAGTTACCTACAACTGCAAGGGTCCGCTCGACCACGCGACAATAGTCGACGTCTCCAATCCCGCGAAACCCGTGCCGCTGTCGCGTTATCCCGTGCCGATCCCGCCGGCCGGCCTGCCGTATACAAGTTTCTGCGACAAAGGAGGGCGGTTCGGAACGCACAACCAGAATCAACTGCAGTACAACCCCAACGTACAAAAGCAGGGCAATCTCTCCTATGTGACGTGGTTCAACGCGGGCCTGCGCGTTTATGACGTGACGAATACGCGCCTGCCGCGCGAGATCGGCTATTTCATGGCCGGTCCGCCGGGGAAGCTGTACCTGCAGGAGTACGGGCCATACGTACGCATGGAAGACGTGCTCGTGGATACGCGCGGCTATATCTACGTCACCGGCGGCGCC
The DNA here is from genome assembly GCA_964510405.1 of uncultured Streptomyces sp. Taxonomy (GTDB): domain Bacteria; phylum Pseudomonadota; class Gammaproteobacteria; order Burkholderiales; family SG8-41; genus PALSA-1004. The sequence continues at coordinate 6,444 of CAZEAX010000129.1, forward strand.
CAGCAGGGGCTGTACGTTCTGCGCTACACCGGCCCGAACAGGAATTAACCGGCGCTAGCGCACACGAACCATAGATTGGTCACGCTCATGGGGCCGGGCGCGAATGATTCGCCAAGATGACGCGCAACGTCCTCGAAAGTGCCGAACTGCAAAGATGCGGTTTCGTCGTAGCACGCGAAACCCATCGAGAGCAGGGCGGACGCTAGCGCCAGGTAATCGTCGAGCGGCGCAAATTGGGAAAACTCGATGTAGTACGACCGCACGCGATGGTCCAGGGCAAGCAGCGCTTCCCGTAGTTTAGGTTCGCCACCTTCGATATCGATCTTCACGAAGTCAGCCGTCCGTATGCCGTGGCGGTTGAACAGAGCGTCGAGGCGATCGCAACTTACCGATTCCGTGCCTTTCTCGCCTGCTGCTACGACGCGGTTCATCGCGCCCGCGCCCTTGCTCAGGGCGACCGTTCCCGCTTTGTCAGACACCGCGTGTTTAAGGATCTCCAGTCGCGACGTCGAAAAGTTCTGCGCATTTTTATTCAGCGCGAAGATATCTATATTGTCTGACGAAGGTTCGATCGCGACGATGCGCGCTTGCGGATACTCGCGCACGAGCCAAAGCGATATTTCACCGAAATTCGCGCCGACATCGACGGCCGTCGAGACGCCGATGTTCATGCGGGCGAGCGTCCGCGCGAGTTGTTCGCCCTGATTCGGATACGGTGTGCCCGACGACTTCAGGTAAATGCCGGTGTGCGAGGATTCCATCAGGATGCCCCCGACATTGACGAACACGCCTTCCGGCCGCACGACGATTTCGTTTTGAAGGTTGCAAATTTTCGCCGCCGCATGCAGCTTCATCGCGAGCGCATGCAGCACTTCGGCGCGCAGGAACCGGAACCCGGCATCCGTGATATCTCCCGCCGCCGCAACCGCTTTCAGATAGCGCAGCGGGTCCGTCTTGCGATAGGGCTCCAGCTCTTTCATCAGGGCCGCAAAATCTGTGGGCGAAGTCATTACAGTATCCGTCCAGGCGACGGTACAAAAGCGCGGCTAATCAACCTTCGCTCCGGACGCTTTAACGACTTTGCCCCAGCGTTCGAATTCCGCGCGGATCTGCCTGGTGAACTCGTCGGGCGTGCTCGGTGCGGAGGTCTGGCCGATCGCGCCCAGGCGCTCGACGACGTCGGGCGAGCGCAACGCCCGCACGACGCCCGTATTGAGCTGCGCGACGACGGCGCGCGACGTGGCGGCCGGCGCGATCACGCCATACCACTCGACGACATCGCTCAACTCGGAAAACCCCGCTTCCACCGCGCTGGGCACATCGGGCAGCGCGTCGTTGCGCCTGGTGCCGAGTACGGCCAGCGCGCGCAGTTTGCCGGCCTTGATGTTTGGCACGGTCGAACTCGGGTTCGCGAACATCATGCTGACGTGGCCGCCGAGCAAATCGATGACCGCCGGACCCGCGCCCTTGTAAGGGACGTGCACGATATTGGTGTGCGTGGCGAGCTTGAAGATTTCGCCGAGCAGTTGTTGCAGCGAAGCGGTCGATGCGAAAGTCAGCTTGCCGGGATTCTGCCTCGCGAGTTCGGCGAGCTCTTTCATCGTCTTCGCCGCCACCGCGGGATTCACGACCAGGATCGACGGCGTTTCCATGCCGCGCGAGATGGCCGCGAAGTCGCGCAGCGTGTCGAAGCCGGGATTGCCGTAAAGATGCGGATTGATGACCAGCGCGCCCTGGTGCGCGAGCGTGATCGTGTAGCCATCGGGCGTCGCTTTCGCCCCCATTGCAGTGCCGATGTTCCCCTGGGCCCCGCTGCGGTTGTCGATGATCACCTGCTGTCCCCAGATTTCGGTGAGCTTGGCGCCGACCACGCGGGCGAATGCGTCGGTGCCGCCGCCCGGCGGGAACGGCACGATGAAACGCACCGGGCGATCGGGATAAGCGCCCGCCGCAACTGCGGGAAATGCGATGCACAAGTGCGCAATCACAAGAACGGCCGACCGTCGAATCATGCTGCTCCTCCTCATCTGCTGTTTTGTATTATGCGCTACACGTGCGGCCCGGTTTTTGGAGTGAAACTTGATCGGGCGCTCACTCGCCTTTGATGCCGGTTTCCTTGATCAGCTTTCCCCACTTGGCGATTTCACCGGCGATAAACGCAGTCGTTTCGCGCGGCGTCATGGTGCCGGCATCGAAGCCCATTGCGGTCAGGCGCTCGGCGACATCAGGCATTTTATAGACCGACGAGAATTCGGTTTGCAGTCGTTCGACGATGCGCGCGGGTGTTTTGGCGGGCGCAAGCGCGGCAAACCAGCCATCCACCACATATCCGGGGAGGCCCGATTCGGCGGCGGTCGGGATTTCCGGTGCGACACTGGTGCGTTTCAACCCGGTCACCGCCAAGGCGCGCAGCCGGCCGGACTTGATCTGCGGAAATGCGGCGCCGAGCGCCGTCGACAGCACCTGCACTTGTCCCGCCACGAGCGCCGCGGTCGAGGCGCCGGCGCCTTTGTACGGGACATGCACCATCTCCACGCCTGCCATGCGCTTGAAGAGTTCCATCGCCAGATGCCCGCTGGTGCCGACGCCGGAAGTCGCATATACCAAAGCGCCAGGCTTGGCCTTCGCCAGCGCGATCAGTTCGCGCACCGAATGCGCCGCAACCGATGGATGCACCACCAGAACGTTCGGTGCCGACGCGAGCACCGTGATTGCCGCGAAGTCCTGCGGGGTCCGATAAGGCAGCTTGTCGTAGAGAAACGGATTCGCCGCATAACCGAGCGCGACGGCGAGCAGCGTGTGGCCGTCGGGATCGGACTTGGCGACGATCTCGCTGCCGATGATCCCGCCCGCACCCGCGCGATTGTCGATGACCAGCGGCTGGCCCCAGCGCGGCGGCAGCTTCTGCGCGAGCATGCGCGAGAGGATGTCGAGCGCGCCCCCCGGGGTCGACGGCACGACGATGCGCACCGGCTTCACGGGAAAATCGCTGCTCCATGCGTTGCACGCGGGCAGCGCGGCTACGCACACCATCGAGCGCATCCATCTTGACCTGGCATTCATTCGTTCTTTCCTCGTATCGTGCAAATTGTTCTTCACAGCGGCATGCCGAAGATACTGCATACGCGGTCGCGCAACAATCCGCGGACCAGTTGCGCGCAGGCAACTTTTCGATTAAGTTGTCCGACGCAGATAGAACGATACCGCGAACACCGCGACCCTTCACCGCAGCGCACCGAGGGGACGACCTTCAGGAGACCCGATGTCAAGCAGCATGCTCGTGTACGAACCCGTCGCGCCGTGCCTCACCGAGGCGCGCGAATCCCGGCAAGCGCTCGACGGCCTCGCCGGCAAGGTGATCGGCTTCATCGACAACTCGAAACCGAACTTCAGCCTGCTCGTCGACGATCTCGCGCAGATACTGATCGAGAAGCACGGCGTGAAAAGTGTCGTCAAGCGCCGCAAGAAAAGCGCATCGCAGGGCGCACCCGAAGCGGTGATGAACGAGCTCGTCGCGCAAGTCGACGCCGTCGTCACCGGCTCCGGCGATTGAGGGTCATGCACGTCGTGGAGTATCCACGACAGTGTTGAAGTAGCCAAGCGGGCCAGGGCCGCGCTCACGGTTTGCTCGCAGAGCTTCATCGGTCTCGGCCGCGCGCAGCAAAAAGCGCTCGGATCGCCCGATCTGCCGATCGCGGTCATTCCGCATCCTTTCGGCACCCGCTCGCGCGAAGAGGTCCGCAACATTGCAGAGACTTGTGCGGCCGATATCGCGCGCCTGCTGTGCGAGACTGCTCCCGGTAAATCTGCAGCCTCCGCGCCAACCGCGCCGGTCTCGGCGCGCGCCAAGCTGGTTGAAGCGCCGGGCGATATGGACGAACTCAACAAGTTCTATATGAAGCGGCGGTGGGGCGATGGCCTGCCCATTGCGCCGCCCACGCAGGAAGCCGTGCAGCGCATGCTGCGCCACACGAAGCGCGCGCCCGGCGAAGTTGTCGCGACAATAGCGCCCGGCATGGGCGCGGCCACTGTCGAATACATCGCGATACAGGCGGTGATGGCGGGCTGCTATCCCGAATACCTGCCGGTGCTGATCGCCGCCGCAGAAGCCGTCGCGACGCCGAAATTTCATTTGCAGGCGATGCAGGCGACGACCAATCCCGCTGCGATCATGTTGATTGTGAACGGTCCCATCGCGCGCTGGCTCGAGGTCAACGGCGGGGCCGGCTGTCTGGGGCAGGGCGCGTGGGCGAATGCGACGCTCGGCCGCGCGCTGCGATTGATATTGCAGAACATCGGCGGCGCGCTGCCCGGCGAGATGGACAAGGCGACGCAGGGGGCGGCGGCCAACGCCGAGGTCTGTGCCGCCACCGCCGAGGAACTGAATTCGCAGGCGCAGGCGATGAAGGCGGCGGTGAACGAACTGTTGCAACTGGTGGGTGGTGAATCGCCGGTTGTTTGCCCAGGCAGATAACCAGGAAGT
>CAZEAX010000130.1:0-10875 GCA_964510405.1 uncultured Streptomyces sp.
GCGCGCGCCAATCCGGACATTGCGCAGGCGGCGGTTGCGGCGGCCGGCGCAAGCTCCGTCCAGTCGCAGCTCAATTACACGCGCGATCATGAAAAGGAGGCCGACCGCGTGGGTTTCCAGGTGCTCGAAAAAGCGGGCTTCGACGCGCACGCAATGGCATTGTTTTTCGAACGCATGCAGCGCGCGACGCGGTTCTACGAGACCAATGCACCGGCTTATCTGCGCACCCACCCGTTGACCTACGAACGCATCGCGGACATGCAGGGCCGCGCGCAGAACCTGCCGTACCGCCAGGTTCCCGACAGCCTCGATTTTCAATTGATGCGCGCGAAGGTCAGGTCGCTACAGGACAATCCCCAGGAGACGCTGGCCTTTTTCGAGGAAAGCGTGGGCGAGCGCAAGTATCTCAGCGAAGCCGCGAGCCGCTATGGGCTGGTGACCGCGCTCATTCGCGTCAAGGCGTATGCGCGCGCCGGCCGCGAACTCGCGATATTGCGCAAGACGTTGCCTGATAGTCCGGCGGTCGACGCGCTCGCCGCGCGTTACTATGTTGCAAACGGCGACGTGAACACGGCAATGCAAACCTACCGGGATTCGTTGAAGAGCCACCCGGGATATCGCGCCCTGGTCTATGACTATGCCGAACTTCTGTTAACGAACCGGCAGGCCGGCGAAGCGCTGAAGCTCGTCGAAAGCCGCTTGCAGTACTCGGTGTCCGATTACCACATGTATCAGCTCCAGGCCAAATGCTATGCTGCGCTCGGCAAACGCCTGTCGCAACACCGCGCCTCGGCAGAGGCCTATTACCGGATGGGCAACGTGAGCGCCGCCATCGAGCAACTGGTGCTGGCGCAGAAAAGCGGCGACGGCGATTTTTACCAGCAATCGAGCGTAGATGCGCGGCTGCGCGAACTGCGCCTGCAGGACGCGGAGACGCGCCGCGAAAAAAAATAGTCGGTGGCCATTGTGCCTCGGGGCCGGAAAAATATGCGGCCGTCAACCGGTGTTACCGGGACAGGGCCGGCATGAGCAGCGTGTAGAGGAGTCCGGCCGATCCGCACGCTGCAATGACCGGGATGATGCCCACTTTGAAGCGGAACAGGGCGATGAAAGCAGCCGCGCCCAGCACGGCCGCCAGCCATTCGAACGTGCCGCCGAATCCTGCGGGCCACAGCACGTGGTACGCAAAGAACGCCGCGAGGTTCAGGATGACGCCAACGATCGCCGCCGTAATGCCGGTGAGAGGAGCAGTGAACTTGAGATTGCCATGCGTGGTTTCGATCAGCGGCGCGCCGAGGAAAATAAAAATAAAACTCGGCAGGAAGGTGAAATACGTGACGACCACGGCAGCAACCGTCGCACCGAGAAACAGGTTGTGCGGCCCGAAAATTTCCTTGGTCCAGCCGCCGACGAAGCCCACGAACGTAACGACCATGATCAGCGGGCCCGGCGTCGTTTCGCCGAGAGCCAGACCGTCTATCATCTGGGTTGCCGTCAGCCACCCGAACTGCTCGACACCCCCCTGGTAGACGTAGGGCAGCACCGCGTACGCACCGCCAAACGTCAGCAGCGCGGCCTTGGTAAAGAACCATCCCATCTGGGTGAGCGTCGCGTTCCATCCATACCGCGCGCAGAGCAGCGCCATGGCGCCGCCCCACAGGACGGCGGCGGCGGCGCCCACGCGCGCGAAGCGCGCGCACGTAAACAGCGCGTGCGCAGGCGTCGGCGTGTCGTCATCGATGATCGCGGCGCCGTAACTCTTGTCCGTTGCAGCGTGCCCGCCGCCGGTTGCGAATTTTTCCGGCGCATAGCGCCCGCCCAGGTGGCCGACAAGACCCGCAGCGAGCACGATGTAGGGAAACGGCAGCCTTAGCGCGAAGATCGCAATGAACGCCACCGCCGCGATCGACCATAACGCCGCGTTTTTCAATGCGCGCGAGCCGATGCGATAGGCGGCGAATACCACGATGGCGGTAACGGCCGGCTTGATGCCGTACAGGATCCCCGCGATCGCCGGCAGATTGCCGTAAGCCATGTAAACCCACGCCAGCGCAACGAGGAGCACGAGCGACGGCAGAACGAACAACACGCCCGCGACGATGCCGCCGCGGGTCTTGTGCATCATCCAGCCGATATAGGTTGCGAGTTGCGTCGCTTCGGGCCCGGGCAGCACCATGCAGTAATTGAGCGCATGCAGGAAGCGGCGCTCGGAGATCCAGCGCTTATTCTCAACGAGGTCCTGATGCATGATCGCGATCTGGCCCGTCGGGCCGCCAAAGCTGATGAATCCGAGCTTGAGCCAGTACCAGAACGCCTCGGCGAACGTGACCGGCGCCGGCGGTATCGATGCCGGATCGTTGGATTTTTTCATTTTATTGACTCCCTGGCGCGAGGTTAGCGCAGGCGCGCGGTTTGCACTAATCAGCCGGTTCAGGTTTTCGCAGAATTTCGCCGTAAATACCGATTATTTGGCCGGGCGCGGCGCCCAAATAAATGCAACTATCAGCCGAACGTCACAAATAACGCAAATATCCGGCTTTATGGTATTGTATTTACTTACTAATCATCCTGGCCGAGTGTGGTGGGGCGGCGGCTTGGAGTTTTCCAGATGACAATTAAAAAGATCGGCAAATACGAAATCATCCGCGAGCTCGGTAAAGGCGCGACCAGCGTCGTTTACGAAGCCCTGGATCCATTCGTGAATCGCCATGTCGCCATGAAGGTGGTGATGCAGGAAGCGCTCGGCGACAAGGAGCACGGCCGGCGTTACCGCAAGCTGTTCGTCACGGAGGCGTCCCTCGCCGGCAAGCTGTCGCACCCCCATATCGTAAGCATCTACGATGCCGTCGCCGATGACGAGGCGAGCTATATCGTCATGGAATACGTCGATGGCACGACGCTCGAGCAGTATTCTCGCGCCGAGAACCTGCTGCCGATCAACAAGGTGATCGAGATTGTTTTCAAGTGCACCAAGGCGCTCGATTACGCGGCCAAGCACGGTGTCATACACCGCGACATCAAGCCGGCCAACATCATGTTGTCGGGCGAGAACGATATCAAGATCACCGACTTCGGCGCGGCACAGACCACGGCGACGGAAACCACCCAGATCACCGGCATCGGCTCCCCGGCTTACATGTCCCCGGAGCAGGTCAAGGAAATGGCGCTCACGCACCAGACGGATATCTTCTCGCTCGGTGTCGTGTTGTACCAGATGCTCACCGGCAAGTTGCCGTTCCAGGCTAACAATAATTACAGCATGATCTACCAGATCATCAATGCCGAGGCACCGGCGCCGAGTGCGATCCGCCCTGAAATTCCGCCGCAACTCGATGCGATAGTTAAGCGCGCGCTGCAGAAGAACACGGCCGACCGCTATCAGTCGTGGGAAGAAATCTCCCACGAGCTCGTCGCGGTGTTCGGCAATCTGCAAAAGCCCGAAAAAAATATTCCGGACAGCGAAAAATTCAACGCGCTGCGCAAGCTCATTTTTTTCAAGAATTTTGCCGACGTCGAATTGTGGGAAGTGCTGCGTGTTACGAGCTGGGGGAAGTTCGGGCCCGGCCAGGTGCTGATCAAGGAGGGGGACATCGGCAAATCGTTTTTCATCCTCGCGGCAGGCGAGGTCAAGATCAGCAAGCAGGGCAAGCTTTTGAACGTGTTGCGGGCGGGCGATTGCTTTGGCGAGATGGCTTACCTCGGTAAGAAGCAATTCCAGCGTACCGCCAGCGTCACATCCGCGACCGATATCACGGTGATCGAGATCAAAGCTGAAGCGCTCGCGCAGGCCTCCGAATTGTGCCGGCACAACTTCAACGGCGCGTTCCTCGAAATCCTGGTCGACCGCCTGTCGATGGCCAACACGCGTCTTTCGCAGTTGCTGGCCGACAAGAACATCAGCGTTTTCTAGCAAGCCTCCGGGGGCGGGCCACGGGCGCCGCGCGTGCCTTGCACGAAGCGCACGGGGGCCGTATATTAGGCTCCGATAAAAACCTGCGAGCCTGGAGCGAGAATGGATTTCGACAAAGAACTCGATGCGCGCGGATTGAATTGTCCGCTACCGATATTGCGCACGAAAAAATCGCTGAACGACATGGTGTCCGGCCAGGTTTTGCGCGTGGTGTCAACCGATCCCGGCTCGGTCAAGGATTTTCAGGCGTTTTCAAAGCAGACCGGCAACGAATTGCTGTCGGCGGAAGCCGCCAGCAACGAATTCGTATTTTTCATGAAAAAGAAATAATCGCGAATCGACTTTCTATGCACGCGGGATCGAACATGCGCAGCGCGTTTAAATTATTTCTGCTGGTCACGGTTCTGCTGCCCGCCTCGCACGGCGTGCAGGCCAGGACGCCCGACGGATGGCCGTTTGTCGAATACAACGAGGCGGTGCGGCTGGCCAGGAGCGCGCACAAGCCGATGTTCGTTTATTTCGGTTTTCAGACCTGCCCGTATTGCGAGATCGCCAACAAGAACACGTTTTCGTCCGATGCGCTGCGCAAGCGCTATACCGAACATTATGTGCTCGCGTATTTCGATATTCGCGGCAACCCGGCCGACGTGATTACGCTGCCGGACGGGGAAAAACTCACGCGCGCCGATGCGATCAAGCGCTTGAAGTCGGCGCCGGTGCCGGCGTGGATGTTCGTGAGCCCCGAGGGCAAGGAACTCCTCATGCGGCGCGGTTCGCGCACGCCGGTCGAAGCCTTCATGCAGTTCGACCAGTATGTCTCGAGCAACGCTTATCAGCGCGCATCGTTCGAGAATTTTCTGGCGCAGCGCGGCTTGCATGAGGCCAGGCCGCCCGAATAGTCACGCTGGTGCCGATCGCGTCGCTGTTCACGGGCTGAGCTTATGACAGAAACGTGGTGTGTGATGGATACCGGCCTGCGCGCCGCGGCGCAGAACATCGCGCTCGATCGGGCGTTGCTCGAAGCGCGCCACGCGGAGGAAATTCCGAGCACGCTGCGGTTTTGCCGGTACACACCGTCGGTTCTGCTCGCGAGCCGCCAGTGCGTCGCCCACGAATCCGACGTCGAGTTTTGCCGGACCTCCGGAATTGAGGTGCAGCGGCGTATCACCGGAGGAGGCGCCGTATATTGCGACGGTGCCCAGCTCGGATGGGCGCTCTATTTGCATCAGGACGACGTCGGTACGTCCGATATGCAGGCTGTCGCGCGGCGCATCTGTCATGCCGTCGCGGCGGCGGTCGGCGCGCTGGGCGCGAACGTGCGCTTTCGCGCGCCCAACGACATCGAAGGTGAGGGCCGCCGGATCGGCACCGGTGGCGGCGTATTCGAAGGCGCGGCGCTGCTGTACCAGGGCGTATTGCATTTTGATCTGGACGTCGGGACCATGCTGCGTGCAATGCGCACGCCGGCGCAGGGATTGGCCGAGCATGCGGTGGAAGCGGCGCGGGCAAGGATTGGAGACCTCAAGACTGCGCTCGGTGACGTTCCCGCATTTGCGCTGGTCAAGGACCGCCTGCTGGCAGCGTTCGAAAGCGAGTTCGCGGTAGAGCTCCAGGAGGCCGATCTCTCGCTCACCGAGCACGCACGCTATCAAAATGCGCTCGCGGAAACCGCTGCGCCGGACTGGATAAATCTCGTGCAGCAGCCGGCATCGGATGTCACGGCCGCGACTGCGGAGCACAAGCATGCGGGCGGCACGCTGCGCGCGAATTTGCTCTACGATCGCGCCCGGCATCGGATCAAGCAGGTGTGGTTTACGCATGACGCGAAAGTCCCGCGCGCCCGTGCGCTTGCCGATTTCGAGGCGGCCTTGAACGACACCGCGGTCGAACGGCTTGAACGCAACGTGCAGGGGTTTTTTTCCGGGCGCGCAAATGATATGTCCGGATTGACGTCCGCGGATTTTGTTGCGGTGCTGCGGCGCGCGCTGCAACTGCCGCTGGTCGTGCCTAATTCCTGATGGCGGGCTCCGCCTCACCCTGCCACAGCATGTCGTAGCCGAGTTCCTTGCTGTCGGTGCACAAGTCGGCAAGCGCGGAAAACTTCGTTTTGAACACGCGGTCGGCATGCGAGCGTTCGTGCGCTTCGAACGAGCGCCAATAGGTGACGATGGCAATGTGGGCGCCGGCGTTACGGTCGTCGCATAAGGAGCCTTCGTCGGAAATGAACCCGGAGAATTTGAACACCTGGCCGGCGAGAAATCCGCCCTTGTCGCCGCCGTAAGCCGCTTTGACGGTGCTGCACATTTCGCCGATGGCCAGTTCGGCGTCTTCCATGCTGACGCCCGCCTTCAACCGGACCGTGTTGAACAGCATCTTGGCGCCGAAGGGCAGCGTGATCGGATCGAACATGCAAGTCTCCTTTGTGCAGAACAATTATCCGGTGATCGCCGGATATAAAAATCGGTTTTCGCGCCGGCGCGAGTTATGCGGAGAATCCCAGCAGTTGACGCGCCGTTGTCATCACGCGGCACATGCCACGCCACAGTTTCGGCAGCAGCCAGACCGTTAATGCCACCAGCAAGACGAGAATGACGAGCAGAACCAGCGGGTGCGTGAATGCGAACCACACCATGCCCGCCGCCAGCGTGTCTTCGGTGAGCGATGCGGCCCAGTTGCTGAACGGCTCAGGCGAAGTATTGATCAATACGCGGCTGCCGGCTTTGGTGAAATGCGCGCCCGCCGCAAAGGTGCCGCCGAGGAGCCCCGCCGCCAGCGCGAATGCGGCGCTGTGGTCGGCGACCGCGGCTGCTGCGAGCAATGCGCCGCCCGGGATGCGCACGAAAGTCTGGAAGGTGTCCCACACGCTGTCGAAACCGGGAATCTTGTCGGCGCCGAATTCGAATGCGAACAGGGCGCCGGTCGTCAGCATGACCACTGGATGGGTCAGAACCAGCAAGTCCGGCGGCATTTCGATCAAACCGAAATAACCGAGGACGCCGATGAAAAATAAGACGGCGTACAGCCTGAGCCCGCTGGCCCAGCCCAACCCGGCCGCCATTGCTATCGGCGCGATGATATCCATGTGGTGCAGTTTCGCCTGTGTCCAGACCAGTGTAAATGCCCGACTGCAGTTCGCAATCGACGGGCGGCCTGCCAATGCCGCGCGCTACGTTTTGATGATACCCATGCGCGTATAGATTTCGCGCATATGAGAACGCAGGCGCGGCAGCTGGCGCCACAATAGTATAGCCCCGATTGCGCACGAGACGCCGCCCGCGAACAATGTGTGCCCGGCGCCGATCTTGTGGGCGAGCGCGCCGGCGACGAAGCTGCCGAGCGGGCTCATGCCGAGAAATGCGACGGTGAAAAAGCTCATCACGCGGCCGCGCTTCTCATCGGCAACGATGGTCTGCAGTATCATGCTGGTGCCCATCGCGACGAGTATGATGCCGAAACCGGTCAAGAGGATCGCCGTCAGCGACAGCCATAACAGCTTCGATTCTCCAAATATCATCAAGCTCACGCCCGTGAGCAATGCACCGAACACGATATGGCGCGCGAGTCCGCGAACGTCGCGGCGCGATGCCAGGTAGACGAGGCCGCTGGAGCCGCCCAGGCCCGCGGCGCCGATCAGAAAACCGAGCATGCGCGCGTCGCCTTTGAAAACCTCAGCGGCGAAAATCGGCATCAACGCCTGGTACGGGCTCGCCATGAAACTGATCAGCGCGACCATGGGGAGCAACAGCCTGACCGGCAACAGTCCCGCGGCATAAGCTGCGCCGTCTTTGAGACCTCGCAACAGCGGGGCGCTCGCCGCCTTGGTCGCGCGCACGTCGATCTGCATCAGCGCGACGATTGCGATCACCGCGATTTTGCTGACGCCGTTGGCGAGAAAGCAAAACGCTTCGCTCGATACCGCGATCAGGAGACCGGCGAGGCTGGGCCCGATCATGCGGCCGGCGTTCTGCACGAAGCCGTTCATCGCGATCGCGCCCGGCAAATCGCCCTTGGCGGGCACCAGTTCGGAAACAAACGACTGGCGGACCGGGGTGTCGGTCGCCATCACGATGCCGAGCAACACGGCCATCGCGAGTATGTGCCAGACCTGAATGAGATTCGCATAGGTGAGCAGCGCCATCGCCATCGCCTGCACGAGCGCCAGCGCCTGCGTCGCGATCAGGAGTTTACGGCGGTCGAAGCGGTCCGCCCACACGCCGCCCAGCGGCGCAAATATCAGGATCGGAACCTGGCTCGCGAATGCGGTGAGGCCGAGCAGGAACGCCGATCCTGTCAGGCGGTAGACGAGCCAGCTCATCGCCACCTGCTGTATCCACGTGCCGAGGAGCGACAGGGACTGACCGAAAAAATACAGCCGGAAGTTGCGGTAGCGGAACGCGCGCAGCGCGTGAATCATCCCAATCGTTCGAGTTGCGCGCGCAGTTTGGCGACGGTGGTTTCGAACTGCACGAGGCGCTGGCGTTCCTGGTCGACGACCGCCGCCGGGGCGCGCTCGACGAAGCTGGAGTTTGCGAGCTTGGCCTGGGTCTTGACGATTTCCCCGGCGAGCCGCTCCATCTCTTTGGCGAGGCGCGCGCGCTCGGCCGCCGGGTCGACTTCGATCTTGAGCATCAGCCTGTAGTCGTCGACGATCGAGACCGGCGCGTCGGCCTGCGGGAGTTCGTCGACGATGGCGACTTCCGACAAGCGCGCGAGCGGCACCAGGTATGGCGTCAAAGCGGCGAGGGCGGTGCGATCGCCTTGTGCAAGCAGCGGCACTTTTTGCTGCGGACCGAGGTTCATTTCGCTGCGGAGAGTGCGGCACGCGTTGGTGAGCTGCTTCAAAAGCGCAACGTGCTGTTCGGCTTTTTCATCGATGCGGCCGGCGTCGGGTTCGGGATACGGCTGCAGCATGATGCTCGCCCCCGTTTTGCCGGCGAGCGGCGCGACCTTCTGCCACAGCTCTTCGGTGATGAAAGGAATGATCGGGTGTGCAAGCCGCAAAGTCGCTTCCAGCACGCGCACCAGCGTGCGGCGGGTGGCGCGCTGTTGCGCGTCGTTGCCGCCGGCGATCTGCGCCTTCGCAAGCTCGACGTACCAGTCGCAGTATTCCTCCCATACGAATTCGTAGATCGCGCGCGCCGAGTTGTCGAACCGGTATTCGCCGAACCCCTTGGCGACCTCGGCTTCGGCGCGCTGCAGGCGGCTCGCTATCCACCGGTCGACTGGCGAGAATTCGAGCGGCAAGGCTTCGTCGAGCCCGACGTCTTTGCCGTCGCAGTTCATGAGCACGAAGCGCGTCGCGTTCCACAGCTTGTTGCAGAAGTTGCGGTAACCGTCGCAGCGGCCGAGATCGAAATTCAGGGTGCGCGCGAACGTGGCCAGCGACGCGAAAGTGAAACGCAGCGCGTCGACTCCGAACGCGGGGATGCCGTCGGGATAGTTCTTGCGGATGTATTTCTCGATCTTCGCCTTGTGCTCGGCGCGCAAAAGGCCGACCGTCGATTTGGCGAGCAGCGCATCGAGCGTGATGCCGTCGATGAGATCGAGCGGGTCGAGCGTGTTGCCTTTCGACTTCGACATCTTGTGGCCCTCGGCGTCGCGCACGAGGGCGTTGATGTAGACGTGCCGGAACGGGACCCGGCCGGTGAAATGCAGGGTCATCATGATCATGCGCGCGACCCAGAAGAAGATGATGTCGAAGCCCGTGACCAGCACCGACGAGGGCAGGAACACCTCGAGATCTTTCGTTTTCTCCGGCCAGCCGAGCGACGTGAACGGGACGAGTGCCGACGAGAACCAGGTGTCGAGCACGTCGTCGTCGCGCTTCAGTGCGCCGTTGTAACCCTTGGTCGTGGCCTGCGCGCGCGCATCGTCCTCGGTGCGCGCGACGTAAATGTTGCCGGCGTCGTCGTACCATGCCGGTATCTGGTGACCCCACCAGAGCTGGCGCGAAATGCACCAGTCCTGGATATTTTCGAGCCACTGGTTGTAAGTCGTCGTCCAGTGTTCGGGAAAGAATTTGACGTCGCCCGCAGCGACTGCAGCGAGTCCGGCTTTCGCGAGTCCGTCCATTTTCACGTACCACTGATCGGTCAGCATCGGCTCCACGATGACGCCGGTGCGGCCCGAGCGCGGCACGCGCAGCTTGTAAGGCTTGTCCGAGACCAGCAAGCCTTGAGCCGCCAAATCCGCGAGTACGCGCGCGCGCGCGTCGAAGCGGTCGAGGCCGCGATATGCTTCCGGTGCGTTTTCGTTGAGGGTAGCGGCCAGCGTCAGGATATTGATCGGTTCAAGCTGGTGGCGCTGCCCGATCGCGTAGTCGTTGAAATCGTGTGCCGGCGTGATCTTGACGCAACCGGTGCCGAACTCGCGATCGACATAACCGTCGGCGATGACCGGTATGGTGCGACCGGTCAGCGGCAGTTGAACCTGTTTGCCGATCAGGTGTTGATAGCGCCAGTCGTCGGGATTCACCGCGACCGCTACGTCGCCGAGTAATGTCTCAGGGCGCGTTGTTGCGACGGTCAGTGCACCACTGCCGTCGGCGAGCGGGTATTTGATTTCCCAGATCTTGCCGTCTTCTTCCTCGCTGTCGACTTCGAGATCGGACACCGCCGTGCCCAAAACCGGATCCCAATTCACGAGCCGCTTGCCGCGGTAGATCAGGCCTTCCTCGTGCAGGCGCACGAACACTTCGACGACGGCGCGCGACATCCTGTCGTCCATCGTGAAGTAGCCGCTGTTCCTGCCTTCGGTGTCAGCGTAACTCCAGTTGGCAGAGGTGCCGAGCCTGCGCATCTGGCGCGTGATGGTCGAACCCGATTCCTGCTTCCATTCCCATACGCGCTGGATGAAGGCATCGCGACCGAGGTCATGACGCGATTTGCCCTGCGCTTCGAGCTGGCGCTCGACGACGATCTGCGTCGCGATACCGGCGTGATCGGTCCCGACCACCCAGTTGGTGT
>CAZEAX010000131.1:0-10846 GCA_964510405.1 uncultured Streptomyces sp.
TACGCCTCGTCCGGCGTCGGCTCCGCGGTGCATCTCGGTACCGCGCTGTTTGAAAGCATGGCTGGAATCAGGATGACGCATATCGTATACAAAGGCAGCACGCCCGGCCGCGTCGCCGTGCTCGCGAGCGAAGCGGACCTGATGTTCGACGGCCTCCTGCCCACGCTGCCGCTGATCAAGGCGGGCAAGCTGCGCGCGCTCGGCGTCACGTCGATCAAACGCTCGAGCGTGCTGCCCGATGTCCCGGCGATTTCCGAAACTCTGCCCGGCTACAGCGCCGACACGTGGTACGGCCTGTTCGCGCCGCGCGGTACGCCGCGGGAAGTGATCGTCAAAATTCACGCGGTCATGGCGAAAGCGCTGCGCACGGCGGAAGTCAGCGCAAAATTGCTGGCACAGGGCGCCGAGCCCGCCGGCAATGCGCCGGAAGAATTCGCGGCGTTTCTGAAAGCGGAAATCGCGAAATGGAGCAAGGTCGTGCGGGACTCGGGCGCGAAGCCGGAATGAACTCGATAGCGAACCAGGGAGTACGAAAATGAAAATCACCAAATTGGTGTGCGCAATCTGCGTTGCGTTGTGGGCATCGCATGCCGCGGCGCAGGCTTATCCCGCCAAGGCGATCCGCCTGATCGTGCCGTGGGCGCCCGGCGGCAATGTCGACATCACCGGCCGCATCATGGGCGCGGCGCTCACCGAATCACTCGGCCAGATCGTGGTGGTCGACAACCGCGCGGGCGGCGGCGGCACGATAGGCTCGAGCATGGTCGCGAAAGCAGCACCCGACGGTTATACGCTGCTGATGGGTTCCAGCGGTTCGGTGACGGCGGGCCCCGCGGTTTATGCAAACATGCCGTACGATCCCGTCAAGGATTTCGCGCCGGTCGGCATGGTGCAGATCGTGCCGATGATCGTGGTCATCAACCCGAAAGTACCGGTCAACAATCTCAAGGAACTGATCGCACTGGCGAAGGAACGCCCGGGCAAAATCACGATGGCCTCGTCAGGCACCGGCAGCTCGAACCATCTCGCGATCGAGTTGTTCAACACGATGGCGGGCGTGAAATTCATCCACGTTCCGTACAAAGGCAGCGGTCCCGCGCTCGCCGAACTCCTGGGCGGTCAGGTCGAAACCATGATCGACCAATTGACTTCGTCGATCGGTTTCATCCGCGAAGGCCGCCTGAAGGCAATCGCCGTCACGACCAACGTGCGCTCGAGCGTGATGCCGAACGTGCCGACGCTCGACGAAGCGGGATTGAAAGGTTTCGAAGCAAATACTTTCACCGGCATACTCGCGCCGGCGGGTACGCCGCCGGCGGTCGTCGACCGGCTGCATGCCGATATCGTCAAGGCGCTGCGCACGGCGACGGTGAAAGAGAAATTTCAAAATCTCGGCGCCGATCCGCAGGAGCGGTCGGTACGGGACTTCGGCGACTTCATCCGCGCCGATCTCGATAAATGGAAAAAAGTCGGCGCCGCAGCCGGCGTCAGAGTCGAATAACAAATCACCAGGAGAATAGACCGTGGATAAAGTAACCACCAAGCTACGCCGATTGCTCGCAGGGCCCGGTTGTGTCGTCGCGCCCGGCGTCGCGGACGGACTCGCCGCGCGACTCGTCAAGCTCGCGGGGTTCGACGCCGTCTACATGA
This sequence comes from uncultured Streptomyces sp., assembly GCA_964510405.1. Taxonomy (GTDB): domain Bacteria; phylum Pseudomonadota; class Gammaproteobacteria; order Burkholderiales; family SG8-41; genus PALSA-1004. Next base: position 1,651 of record CAZEAX010000131.1, read on the forward strand.
CGGGCTTCGGCACCAGCATCACGCGGCTGGGCATGCCCGACGTCGGGCTGTTGACCGCGACCGAGATGATCGACAACGCGAGCCGCATCGTCGATGCGAGCGAGCTGCCGGTCGTTGCCGACGCCGACACCGGTTATGGCAATCCGATCAACACGCGCCGCACGATCCGCGACTATGAAAAAGCCGGCGTCGCGGGCGTGCATATCGAAGACCAGGGCTGGCCCAAGCGCTGCGGCCATCTCGCCGGCAAGCGCGTGATCCCGACCGCGGAGATGGTGGCGAAAATCAAGGCGGCGTGCGATGCGCGGCGCGATCCCGATTTCGTAATTATCACGCGCACCGACGCGATCGCGATCGAAGGCCTAGACGCCGCGCTCGAGCGTGGCGAGCGGTACCGCGAAGCGGGCGCCGACGTGCTCTTCATCGAAGCGCCGGTCGGCCGCGCCGAAGTCGAACGCGTGTCCAAACACTTCAGGGGCGTGCCGCTGCTCTACAACATGGCCGCGAGCGGCAAGACACCCGACCTGCCGGCGGATGAACTCGCCAAGCTCGGCTTTCGCATCGCGATCTATCCGAACTGGGTGATCCTCGCCGCGATTCCAGCGATGCAGAACCTGCTCGCCGAATTAAAGCGCACCGGCTCGATTGCGCATATGCGCGACAAGGTCGCGACGTTCAAGCAATTTACCGAGATTGCGGGTCTGCCGGAAATCCAGGAACTCGAAGAACGCTACGGCGTGCCCGAAGACCAGCGCGCGAGTTTGTAGAAACTCAGGTCGTCGCCCACGCGCCGTCTATCGGCAGCAACCCGCCGCTGATATTAACTGCCGCATCGCTGCACAGGAACACGCCTAGCGCCGCGACTTCCGCGGGCATGATGGGCCGGCGGCTCGGCTGCCGGATGCCGACCAGTTCGCCGATCGCCTCGTCACGCGTCTGCTTCTTGTCTGCCATCTGGCGCGCGATCTGGCCTTCGGCGTGCGGCGTCAGCACCCAGCCGGGCGCAATCGCGTTGCACGTGACGCCGGTCGTCGCGCACTCGAGCGCCACCGCGCGCGTGAGTCCGACGATCGCGGCCTTGGTCGTCATGTAGTCGATGCGGTCCTTGACGAGATTGGTCGCGTGGATCGACGCCATGTTGATGATGCGGCCCCAGTTGCGCGCTTTCATCGCGGGCAGCGCGAGGCGTATGGTGTGGAACGCCGCCGACAGATTCACCGCGAGGGCGCGGTCCCACTTGTCCACCGGAAACGCTTCGACCGGCGCGTAATGGCGCGTCACGGCGTTGTTGATCAGGATGTCGATCGCGCCGAAGCGTTTGAGCGCCGAGCCTATCATCGCTTCGACTTCGTCCGGTTTGCCGACGTCGGCCGGATGGTAGACGACCTCGACGCCGCTCTTGGCGATCGCGGCGCGCAGCTTTTCGATCGCCGCCGGGTCGCCGAGCCCGTTGAATACGATATTGCAGCCCTCCGCCGCAAACGCGCGCGCGAATGCTTCGCCGATGCCGCCGCTGGCGCCCGTCACCAGGACGGTTTTGCCTTTCAATGCCATGTGATTTCGCCCAAATCCGATGCGCGTTGATGATACACGATGTAGATCAAGCGGCGACCGCGCGAAGCGTGCTAAGCTTTTATCGATAGGGGGAGATCGCGCAATGCCGCAAACGATGTTCGAAAAAATCTGGGACCGCCACGTGATCGTGAAACGCGGCGAGAACGAAGCGCTGCTGCACGTTGACCGCAATTTCGTCCACGAAGGTTCGTTTCACGCATTCGGCGCGCTCGCCGCCGAGGGTCGCAAAGTACGCAAGCCACGCCAGACGTTCGCCACCGCCGACCATTACGTCCCGACGCGCAACCGCGAGCAGGGACTTGCTGCGGTCACCGACCCCGAAATGCACCACATGCTCGACCTCTTCGCCAGGAACACCAAAGCCAACGACATCGCCAATTATTACGGCCTCGAGCATCCGCAGCAGGGCATCGTGCACGTGATTGGCCCCGAACTCGGCATCACCCAGCCCGGTCTCATTATCGCGTGCGGCGACTCGCACACGTCGACGCACGGCGCGTTCGGCGCCTACGCGGTCGGCATCGGCGCCTCGCAACTGAAGCAGATACTCGCGACGCAATGCCTGTGGCAGAAGAAGCCCAAAACGCTGCGCGTGACCGTCGACGGCATCGCGCCGGCCGGCGTCACCGCCAAGGACATCGTGCTCGCGATCATCGCGAAAATCGGCACCGCCGGCGGCACCGGCCACGCGATCGAGTTTGCAGGCGCGGCGATCCGCGCGCTGAGCATGGAAGGCCGCCTGACCGTCTGCAATATGGCGATCGAAGCCGGCGCGCGCGCCGGGATGATCGCGCCCGACGACAAAACCTACGAGTACATTGCGGGCCGCGAGTTCACGCCGCGCGGCCTCCTGTGGGACAAGGCGCTCCTGTTCTGGCAATCATTGCCGTCCGCCGCCGGCGCGCGCTTCGACCGCGAAGTCACGCTCGATGCAGCGGCGCTGACGCCCATGGTCACGTGGGGCACAAGCCCCGAAGAAGCAATATCGATTGATGCTGCAGTACCCGATCCCGCGTCGGCCGCCGATGCCGACAAACGCTCGCACATGCAACAGGCACTGTGCTATATGGAGTTGGCACCCGGTACGCCGGTCGCCGGCTTGAAGATCCACCGCGCATTCATCGGCACCTGCACCAACGGTCGCATCGAGGATTTGCGCGCGGCCGCGGCGGTGCTCAAGGGCAGAAAAAGCGTGGTGCCTGCGTGGGTCTCGCCGGGCTCGAGCGCGATCAAGCGCCAGGCCGAGGCCGAGGGGCTCGACAAGATTTTTATCGAGGCCGGCTTCGACTGGCGCGCGTCGGGTTGCTCGAGCTGCGCCGCGATGAACGGCGATTCGGTTCCCGCCGGCGAGCGTTGCGCATCGACGTCGAACCGCAATTTCGAAGGTCGCCAGGGCAAAGGCGCGCGTACGCATTTAATGAGTCCCGCGATGGTCGCGGCCGCAGCGGTGACGGGCAAGCTCACCGACGTGCGCAAGCTGATGCAGGAGGCGTGACATGCAGCCATTCACCAAATTGACCGCGGTCGCAGCCCCCCTCGACCTCGCAAACATCGACACCGACAAGATCATCCCCGCGCGCTTTTTGCGCCGGCTGCGCGGACCGGGTTACGAGAAGCTCGCGTTTCACGACATCCGCTACGACGCCGACGGCAAGGACCGCCCCGACTTCGTGTTGAACCAGACGCCGTATCGCCACGCGAAGATCCTGGTCGCGGGCGCCAATTTCGGCTGCGGCTCGTCGCGCGAAGCGGCGGTGTACGTCTTGTTCGACTACGGCATCCGCTCGGTCATCGCGCCATCCTTCGGCGACATCCACTATGGCAACGAGCTGCAGAACGGCATGCTGCCAGTGATCCTGCCCGACGCGACCTGCCAGAAACTGCGCGAACAGCTGCGCGAAAGGCCCGGCGCGCAAATCACGGTCGATCTCGAAGCGCAGACCGTGACGGGTCCCGACGGCGCGACGTATCGCTTCGACCTAGATGCGAATCACAAAGAGCGCCTGCTCAAAGGGCTCGACGACATCGGGCTCGTCATGCAGAACATTGCGGAAATCGAAGCGTTCGAGACGAAACATCACAGCGAGCTGCCGTGGCTTGCCTGACTATCAGGAACCAACATTTATGAACCAGCGTTATATTTCAATGGAGCAGGCCCGCGAGCAGGCGTTCGAGTCGATCTGGGCCGAGGATATCAACGCGGTTTTCGCCGACGTCGCCAAATATTACGACCGCGCCAATGTGTTTGCGACGCTCGGGCTTTTGAACCATCTGCGCGACCGCTTCCTGGCGACGATAGGCGTCCGTCCCGGACAACGCACGCTCGACGTATGCGCCGGCACCAACGTGATCGGCATCGGCCTCCTGCAGCGCGAACCCACGCTCGATGTCTATGCGGTCGATCGCAGCGCGGCGATGCAGGAAGTCGGACGCGAGTCGGCGCGGCGCCAAGGGTTCGAGATCAAGAGCACGATCTGCGACGTGCATACTCTGCCGTATCCTGACAACCATTTCGATGTCGTGACGCTGCAATGGGCGACGCGGCATCTGCGGGTGATGGACGTTTTTTCCGAAATTCACCGCGTGCTGAAGCCCGGCGGCCGCTTTTACCATTGCGACATGCTGCGGCCGGCCAACAAGCTGGTCGAAGCCGCGTACTACCTGTATCTGAAAGCTTGCGTGGGCCTCATCTCGACCGCGTTCAAAAGCGGAACTGCCGCCTTGAAATGCCGCGTGTACTTCGTCGATGCGATCCGCCTCTTTTACTCCACCTCGGAGCTGTCCGACGTGATGGCCGGCGTCGGGTTTGACGAAATCAAAGGCATTTCAGTGCTCGGCGGCACGGTCGGCTTTCACTCGGCGCGCAAACCGCCCGCGGTGAATTAAGCCGGCGGGCGGCCGCCCGCTTACTTGATCAGCAGATTCTTGAGCGTGTGCAGATAGATCTGCGGCAGTCGCTCGAGCTCGTCGACCCGGATGCGCTCGTTGATCTTGTGGATCGTCGCGTTGGTCGGACCGCATTCGACGACCTCTTTGCAGATATCGGCGATGAAGCGCCCGTCCGACGTGCCGCCGGTCGTCGACAGCTCGGTGGTGAGTCCCGTTACCGTCTTGATCGCTTTCGCCACCGCCGCGACGAGGTCGCCTTTTGGCGTGAGGAATGGCCGGCCGTCGTAGCGCCATTCGAGATCGTACGGCACGCCGTGCCTGTCGAGGATGCCGTGCACGCGCGTCTGCAGCGATTCCAGCGTGCTCGCGGTGGCGAAGCGGAAATTGAACCGGACGTGCGCCTCGCCGGGCACGACGTTGTTGGCGCCGGTGCCCGCGTTGAAGTTCGAGATCTGCCACGTCGTCGGCGGAAAGTACTCGTTGCCGTCGTCCCATTTCGTCCCCGCCATTTCGGCGATCGCGGAGGCGACGAGATGGATCGGATTTTTCGCGAGATGCGGATAAGCGACGTGCCCCTGCACGCCCTTCACCGTCAGCATGCCGGAGAGCGAGCCGCGCCGCCCGTTCTTGATCATGTCGCCGAGTTTCTCGACCGCGGTCGGCTCGCCGACGATGCAGTAATCGAGTTTTTCGCCGCGGTTCTTAAGCGCTTCGCACACGCGCACCGTGCCGTCGATCGCGGGGCCCTCTTCGTCGGACGTGAACAGCACGGCGATGGAACCCGGATGAGCGGGATGCTGGCGGACGAATTCGTCGATCGCGACGACGAAAGCCGCGAGCGAGCTTTTCATGTCGGATGCGCCGCGGCCATAGAGCACGCCGTCCTTGATGGCCGGCGTGAACGGATCGGTATGCCACTGGTCGAGCGGCCCGGTCGGCACGACGTCGGTATGCCCGGCGAAACAAACGACCGGCGCCGCAGTGCCGCGCCGCGCCCACAAGTTGTCGACGCCGCCCCTGCTGATTTTTTCGCATTCGAACCCGAGCGGCTCGAGATAACCGCAGAGAAGGTCGATGCAGCCTGCATCGTCGGGCGTCACGGAATTGCGGGAAATCAATTGCTGGGCGAGTTCGACGACGTTGAGGGCCATGGGACGGACTTTCTATAAGGCGGTTACGCCCGAATCTTATCAAATCCGCGCGTGCCGCCACCGTTGATTACCCGCTAAAATAGCAAAAAACTCGCCCGTCGTTCGATGCAATCCTTCAGACGGCGCTCCATCGACCGCAGAGGAAACCCAGCGTGCCCGGCTTGCTCGTCTCGCATCAATTCAATGCCAAACACGGCACAGCCTTCGTTGCCGGGGCCCAAACAAGCGGTATCGACATCGAGCTACTGGTGCTGCCACCCGATCCGGAAGCGCGCATCGCCGATGCCGACGCCGCGCGCGCCGACATCGCGTACTTCAGCAGCGACATCTTCCCGAATTTCGCCAGGCAGTTTTTCTCGGCAACGCGCAAGGCGCCGGCGTTGAAATGGATGCAGGTGTTCAACGCGGGCGTCGATCATCCGGTGTTTGCGAGCGTGATCGAGCGCGGTGTGCGGCTTACCACCTCGTCCGGTACCGCCGCCGAGCCCATCGCGCAGACGGCGATCGCGGGCATGCTGATGCTGGCGCGCAAATTTCCACGCTGGCTCGCCGGCCAACGCGAACGCCAATGGAATCCGCTGGCGGCCGCGGATTTCCCGCGCGATTTGCGCGGCCAGACCATGCTCGTGTACGGGCTCGGCGCGATCGGCATCGAAATCGCGCGCCTTGCGCGTCTGCTCGGCCTCAATATCATCGGCGTGCGCCGCCAGAAAACGCCCGTCGAGCACGTCGACGAGATGCATACGCCGGATAAGCTGGCGGAATTGCTGCCGCGCTGCGACTGGCTCACCGTCGCGTGTCCGCTGACGAACGAAACGCGCGGGATGTTCAACGCCGCTCTGCTCGCCAGACTGCCGCGCGGCGCGCGCTTTATCAACATCAGCCGCGGCGAAGTCGTCGCCGAGGAGGCACTGATCGAAGCACTTAAGAGCGGCCAGCTCGGCGGGGCGTATCTCGACGTCTTCATGCAGGAGCCGCTGCCCGCGACATCGCCGCTGTGGGAACTGCCCGATGTGATCGTCTCGCCGCACAATTCGTCCGCCTCCGCCGGCAACGATGCGCGCGTCAATGCGCTGTTCCTCGACAATCTCAGGCGCTGGCAGCAAAACCAGCCGCTCATCAACGAGGTCGCCAAATCATGAAAGCCATTTCAGTACTGCTGGCGTGCCTGCTGGCGAGCGCGGCCGTTTCCGCGCAAAACTATCCGGCGCGCTCGGTGCGCATCGTCGTGCCTTATGCGCCGGGCGGCAATACCGACTTCACCGCGCGCGTAATCGCGACCAGGCTCACCGACATCTTCGGCCAGCAGGTCGTGGTCGAAAATCGCGCGGGCGGCGCCACCAACATCGGCTCCGACCTCGTTGCGAAAGCGGCGCCCGACGGCTATACGTTGTTGATGGGCGGCGCGTCGAATGCAATCAACATGAGTCTTTACCAGAAGCTGCCGTACGACACGCTGCGCGATTTCGCGCCGGTCAGCCTGTGCGTAAAGGGCGCCAACGTGCTCGCGGTGCACCCGTCGGTGCCGGTGAAGACGGTTAAAGAACTGATCGCGCTCGCGAAGACCCGGCCGGGCAAACTCAATTATGCATCCTCGGGACTCGGCAGCTCGAACCAGATGGCGGGCGAGCTTTTCAAGCTGATGGCCGGCGTCAACATCGTGCACGTGCCGTACAAAGGCAATTCGCCGGCGCTGACCGACACCATCGGCGGCCAGGTTGAGATGATTTTCAGCGGCGTGCCGCTGCTGGTGCCGCACATCGAAGCCGGGCGCATCCGCGCGATCGGCATCGGCAGCTTGAAGCGTTTCCCCGCGCTGCCCAAGGTGCCGACGATAGACGAGTCCGGCTTGAAAGGTTACGAGGCCACGACGTGGTTCGGCCTGATGGCGCCCGTCAAAGTGCCGAAAGAGATCGTCGCGCGCCTGAACATCGAGGTCGGCAAAATACTCGCGAGCAGCGAAGTCCACGACCGTTTCATCAACGAAGGCGTCGAACCCATGGGCGGCACGCCGGAATTTTTCACGGCGTTCATCCGCGACGAAATCGCGAAATACGCCAGGGTGGTTAAGGCCGCCAACCTGAAAGGTGAATGAGCGGTGAACGACGGGCAGACGAGCGGCGGCGCGCTGCAGCCGCAAACCGTTTTCGCGCGGTTGTTTAATCCGCGTGCAATCGCCGTGATCGGCGCCTCTCCCGACACGTCGCGCATCGGCGGCCAGCCGATCCCGATATTGCAGGAAAGCGGCTACGGCGGCGGCATCTATCCGGTCAATCCCAAATATCCGCAAATCGGCGAACTGAAGTGCTACGCGGGCATCGCGGACGTGCCCAAGCCGTGCGATCTCGCGCTGGTCGCGGTCGCCGGCCGCATGGTGCCCGACGTGATCCGCCAATGCGGCCAGGCGGGCATAGCGTTCGCGACCGTGTTCAGCGCGGGTTTTCGCGAAGTCGGCGCCGAGGGCGTGGCGCTCGAAGCCGAACTCAAAAGAGCGGTGGCCGAGAGCGGCGTGCGCATGATCGGGCCCAACTGTATCGGCACCATGAATCTCGTCGACCGCGTGTACTGCGGGTTCGGCGTCGGCTTCAAGAATCCCAACCTCAGAAAAGGGCCGGTCGCTTTCGTATCGCAAAGCGGCGGGTTCGCGTACAGCGTGGTCGCGCTCGCTGACGCCGAAGGCATGGGCTTCAACTACATCGTGTCGGCCGGCAATGAAGCCGACATCACCACACTCGAACTGGCCGCCGATTTCCTCGAACGCGCCGAAGTCGAGGTGCTGGTGTTGTATCTCGAAGGTGTCGCCGACGGGCGGCGGCTGCGCGCGCTCGGCGCCCGCGCGCTCGAGCTCGGCAAACCGATCCTGACGTGGAAGGCCGGCAACAGCGCGATCGGCCGCGCGGCCGCCGAATCGCATACGGCGAGCATGACGGCCGATTATGAGCTGTATCAGGCGGCTTTCCGCGAAGGCGGCTTCATCGAAGTGCGCGACGTGCACGACGTCGTCGATATCGCACGCGTTTTCCTGGGCAAGCGCATGCCGCGCAGCAACCGCATCGGCATTATCACGACGTCGGGCGGCTCCGCGGTGCTGATGGCCGACGAATGCGACCGCCACGGGCTCGCGTTGCCGCGGTTCGCCGACGCCACCGTCAAGGCCATCGAGGCGATCGCGCCCAAACACTGCGCGCTCGGCAACCCGATCGATCTCACCGCGCAAATCAGCGGCAACAACGAGGACTTCAACCGGATCGTCGAACTCGCGCTGAACGATCCCAACATGGACCAGATGATCGTGCGCTACGGCACGGTGCAGGGCCCGCGCGGCGCGGCGTGGGCGACCGCCGTCGCCGCGATCGCCGCCAAGGCCGGCAAACCCATGATCGTTTCGCTCGGCCGGGTTGCGGAATCCGCCACGGCAGCGACCGAAGTATTCGATGCGAAGCGCATTCCGTGGGCGCTGACGCCGACGCGTACGGCGGTAGCTGCCGGCGAATTGAGCCAGTACGCCGCCAAGCAACGCCGTTATTTCGCGGCGCAAGCCCGCGGCGCGCGCCGCGCGGTCGCGCGCCACGAACTCGCGT
>CAZEAX010000132.1:0-10787 GCA_964510405.1 uncultured Streptomyces sp.
ATGGAAATAAATTAATTTGTTTAGTAATTATCGACAAGGAATGTTTTAATGACATCAGCTACGCTCTCCATCAGCAGTAAGAATTATTCGTCGTGGTCGTTGCGCGGCTGGCTGCTGACCAAGTTTTCGGGCCTGCCGTTTACCGAACAGACAATCCCGACGGACGACGCCGCCGCGCGCGCGGAAATTCTGCTCCTCGCGCCTTCGATGCTGGTGCCGTGCCTCGAACATGACGGCATCTCGGTGTGGGATACGATGGCCATCGCCGAATACCTCAACGAAGTATGTCCCAAGGCCGGATTGTTTCCGAAGGACCGCGCGCAGCGCGCGCGTTGCCGCTCGATCTGCGGCGAGATGCACTCGGGATTCAGCGCCCTGCGCTCGGCATTGCCGATGAATCTCAAGGGCCATTTTCCCAATTTTAAGGTGTGGTCGCGCGCGCAGGCCGACATCGAGCGCATCGCCGCAATCTGGAACGAATGCCTGGCCGCAGGCGGCGGTCCGTTTCTCTTCGGCAAGCCCTGCGCGGCGGACCTCATGTATGCACCGGTTGTTACCCGCTTCATGACTTATGACGTCAAGCTTGATACCGTGTCTGCCGGGTACTGCGCGCGCATCATGGCGCTCCCCGAAATGCAGGAATGGATCGCGGCCGCCAAACTGGAACCCGACGACATCGACGAGCTCGAAGCCGAGTTCTGACCCCGGCCCCGCGCCGGCACCAAGGCGCCGCAATTACTGCTCTGCCTTCGCGCCCGAGGCCTTTATGATCTTGCCCATCTTCGCGACTTCCGCACGCACGTGTTTGGTAAATTCGGCGGGCGTCATGATCTGCGCCTCTATGCCCTGCTTGAACAGTTGGTCTTTCACTTCGGGTTTCGACAACGCCTTGACGATTTCCGCGTTGAGTTTCGCGATGATTTCTTTTGGCACTCTGGCGGGCGCGTGCACGCCGTACCAGGTGTCGAACTCATAGCCCGGCACGCCCGATTCGTTCAGCGTCGGCAGATCAGGCAGGAATGCCGAACGTTTGGCGCCGGTCGTCGCCAGCGCAACAACACGCTTGGAATTGATGAACGGCACGGTCCCCGGCAAAGCGGAGATCATCACCTGCACCTGATTCGCCACGACGTCGGTCAATCCCGGTGCGGTGCCCTTGTACGGGATGTGTACGAGGTTGGTGCCGGTTTCGAGCCGGAAGTATTCCATCGCAAGATGCGCAGTGCCGCCGGCGCCGGTACTTGCATAGTTCAGGCTGCCGGGTTTGCTCTTCACGAGAGCGATCAACTCCTTCGTGCTGCGCGCGGGCACGCCGGGATTCACGACGAGCGTGTTGGTGGTGGCGCCGATCATCGCGACCTGCGCGAAATCGCGCACGGTGTCGTACGGCAGCTTCGCGTACAGCGTCTGGTTGATCGCGATCGCGTTATGCACGACCAGCAGCGTGTAGCCGTCGGGCGCGCTTTTCGCGACGATATCGGTGCCTATCGTACTGCCGGCGCCCGCGCGATTGTCGACCACGGCCGACTGGCCGAAGGCTTCTGTCAGCCGCATCGCGACGAAACGCGCGGCAATGTCGTTGCCGCCGCCGGGCGCGAACGGCACGACCAGCCGCACCGGCTTCGTCGGATAAGCATCCGCCGCCGACGCTACGGAAGTGATTGCACATGCCAGCGCACCGGCGAATAGACATGCTCGCATTTCATTTCCTCCAAAGGTTTGCGGTTCGCGCGGCGCTTCCGCATAGCGTGAAATCCGCGACGCGAGCAGACGTTCAAAACGACATGATAGTATATAAGCTTCCGATCAAGTCCGATCATACGTCACAGGCCTCATGAAAAACTACTCGCGTTTCCGGCAGTTCGTCGGCGATTTCACGCGTCTGGTCGAGCGCGCCGGCAACGATGAAAAAGCGATCTTCGAGCACGGCGGCAAATTGCTCAAGTCACTGGTCGGCACCGACGACTGGCTGCCCGACGCGTGCGCCGAGCCGCATCCCGACCATTATCAGCAGTACCTGCTGCATTGCGATCCGCTCGAGCGGTTTTCAGTCGTCAGCTTCGTATGGGGGCCGGGACAAAAAACGCCGGTTCACGATCACACGGTCTGGGGCATGATAGGCATGCTGCGGGGCGCTGAAATGTGCCACGAATACTCGATGGCTGGCGGCGCGCTGAAAGCGGGACCGTCGCACAAGATTCTGCCGGGCCAAATCGACCGCGTATCGCCGACCGTCGGCGACGTGCACAAAGTCGAAAACGCGCTCACCGACCGGCCGTCGATCAGCGTCCACATTTACGGCGCGAATATCGGCGCAGTCAGCCGCCATGTCTACGACGCGACGACCGGCGCGCCCAAACCGTTCGTGTCCGGCTACTCCGCGCCCTCGCTGCCGAATTTCTGGGACCGCTCGGCCGACGTGCGCGCCACCCTCGCTGCTTAGCTTTCCCCGCGGCATGGACAATGAATTGCTGCGCAGCCATGCCGGCCATGTCACGCGGCTGACCCTCAACCGGCCCGCCAAGGCCAACGCACTGTCCGCCTCGCTCGTCGAAGCACTGATCAACGCGGTCGAGTATGCGGAGACCGACGGCACCCGCCTCTTGATATTCGAAGGCAACGGCAGCCATTTCTGCGCGGGTTTCGATTTCACCGCTTATCACGAAGCGAACGAAGGCGAGCTCGTGCTGCGCTTCGTGCGCATCGAGCATCTGCTGCAGCGGATATACCACGCGCCGTTCGCGACGCTCGTACTCGCCCACGGGAAGATTTTCGGCGCGGGCGCCGATCTCGTCTGCGTGTGCGGCACTCGCATCGCCGCACCCGGCACGACTTTCCGCATGCCGGGCCTGCGCTTCGGCCTGGTTCTCGGCACGCGCCGGCTCGCGCATCGCATCGGCGCAGACGCCGCGCGCGATGTGCTGCAAACAAGCCGCGCGTTCGATGCTGAAAGCGCGCTGAAGCTGGGTTTCGTGACGCGCGTCGCCGCGCAAGGCGACTGGCCCGCGCTGACCGAGAGCGCGCGCGAAACGAGTTCGGCACTGACGCTGCCGGCGCTCGCGCGTCTGCACGAACAAACCGTCATCGACACGCGCGATGCCGACATGGCGGCGCTGGCGCAATCCGCGAGCGTGCCGGGACTCAAGGAACGCATCCGCATTTTCAGAGAGGCAAAATCGTAATGGCGCAGAATCTGCCGCAACAAATGCAAGCAATCGAAACGAGCGGCGCCGGCGGCCCCGAGGTATTACAGCTCACGACCCGGCCCGTGCCGCAACCGGCCGCCGGCGAAGTCCTGATCAAGGTCGCCGCCGCCGGGGTCAACGGCCCCGACATGATGCAGCGCAAAGGCCTCTATCCGCCGCCCGCGGGGGCGAGCGACCTGCTCGGTCTCGAAGTCTCCGGCGCGGTCGTCGCGGTCGGCGCCGATGTCACGCGCTGGAAAGCCGGCGACCAGCTGGTCGCGCTCACCAACGGCGGCGGCTATGCCGAATATTGCGCGGTCGACGCGCAACACTGCCTGCCTCTGCCGGCGGGCGTATCTCTTCTCGATGCCGCCGGCCTGCCCGAAACGTATTTTACGGTCTGGAGCAATGTATTTATCGGCGCACGTCTCGCCGCCGGTGAAACGTTTCTCGTGCACGGCGGCGCGGGCGGGATCGGCGCAACCTGCATCCAGCTCGGCAAAGCGTTCGGCGCGAAAGTCATCGCGACCGACAGTCCCGCCGAGCGGTGCAAGTTCTGCAGCGATCTCGGCGCCGATCGCGTGGTGGATTATCGCGCGGAAGATTTCGTCGAAGTCGTGCGCCAAGCCGGCGGCGCGAACGTCATCCTCGATATCGTCGGCGGACCCAACATCGAAAAAAATCTCAAGGCGGCCACGCACGACGCCCGCTTGATTCAGCTAGCATTCGCGCAAGGCTCCAAGGTCGAGATCAATCTGATGCCGGTGATGTTGAAACGCCTGACTTATACCGGTTCGACTTTGCGCACCCGGCCGCCGGCGTACAAGGCGCGGGTTGCGCGCGAACTCGAGGAAAAAGTCTGGCCGTTGATCGCCGGCGGCAAGATTAAACCCGTCACCCATGCGACGTTCCCATTGGCCGACGCGGGCAAGGCGCATGCGCTCATGGAATCGAGCACGCACATCGGGAAAATCGTGCTGAAGATCGCCTGAGAAGCGGCGCCCGAGCCTGGGTGGTAATCAGCAGTTGAATTGCAACTGGCCCTGCGCGACGGGAATGACGCGCGGCGGCCGGCGGCGCAGTTGCCGCTTGTTTTCACTGGATCCGAGCTTGCGCGCGTAGCTGATGTTCTGCTCGACCGCGGCGACATAATAATTGTGTCCGCCGAAATGCGGCTCGGCGTAGCGGTAGGCGGATTCCAGCAACGAGTCCAGGCGATGCGCCGCGGACTCGTAAAAATCCGGCGTCTTTGCAATCAGGTCGTCAGGCGACGCAAACACGATCTCTTCCTGGCCCAGGCCATTGCGGCGCCGCGCGATGCCGCCCAGCTCGAATTCCGGGAACAGGCGGTCGTGGCATTTTTCGAGGTAACAGCGGTCGGCCATCTGGCCGAGGATGTCCGCGGTGCCCAGCAGATTGCCGATCACGCGATACACCGGTTGCGGCACGCGGATTTTTGCGATCGGCACTTCGTAGCCGGTGAAATGAATGACCCGCGCGGCAACCGGCGCCAAATCCGCCATTCCGATCTGCGGCAGGTAACGGCGCAGATAGCGCGCGCCGCGCGACACGTGGGTCAGCGTGTATTCGGCGCCGTTCGCATGGCGGGAGTCTTTGCGGTGACGGATATAGCCGCAGTCGTGATAGAGGGCGAGAATCACCCCCAGGGAAAACAAGCGCGCATCCACCGGTTCCCGTCCTACCCGCCGGTAGCCGTGCAGCAGGCGCGCCATTGCAAGCGTGACATCCAGCACGTGCTGCATGTCGTGGTAGGCGGTATCGCAGGCACGATAGTCGGGGTTCTCCCCGGCGTACAACGCGGCGAAATCGACAAACGACCGGTCGAGCGCCGCAGCGTCCGCTTTTCGAAACAAATCAAGGTAGATACAGCGGACTTCGGCGGCGACCGCGGCGGCGTCGGTGGTCTTGATGCTGTCCGTAACGTCGTATTCGCTGCGTCGTTGTCGCATCGCAACTACCCTTTGCGCAAAAAAACTGCCGTCTTCGCGGCTGCGCGACGTATTAAACTATAATGGCGAGGCGTAATCAATAGGGGAAGACGGGTCGCCATGCACTTTGGCCGTGCGCTTGCTGCGGAATACCAACGGCATGCGCGCGCCGGCAATGGCTCGCGGTAATATCTCATGGGTCAGACAGAAACCAGCGCATCACGTGCCGGCTGCTCCGGCGGGCCGTTGGGCGACCTCCACAGTTGAATTCAATGCACCCGGATACGATATACACAAAGACCGCCAAAGGCGTGCTGGAGGTCAAGAATAAAACCATCCGCCTGCCGCGCGAACTAGGGCTGGTGTTTCTCGCCGTGGACGGCAAGTCCAGGTTCGGCGAGCTCGCAAAAAAATCCGGGGTGCCGGACGCGGCCATCTCGGACGCTCTCACCAAATTGCTCGCAGACGGCTATGTCAGGGTTTTCGCGGAAGCACCGGCGCCCGGCGGCGCCGATCAGGGCAATGATCTCGATCTCGACCTCGATTTCACTTCGCCTGCCAAGGTCGCATTGCTCAACAACGAAGCCGAGCAACGCGCAAAGGCGGAAGCCGAAGCCAAAGCCCGCGCGGATGCCGCCGCCCGGGCCGCGGTAGAGGCCAAGGCGAGACAGGAAGTTGAAGCGCGGGCGCGCGCCGCCGCAGAAGCCGCTGCACGCCAGGAAGCCACTGCAAAGCTGAAAGCCGAAGAGCAATCAAGGGCAGCCGCGCAGGACACGGCAAAAGCCCGGGTCGAGGCGAACGCCGCCACTGAAGGTAAAGCGAAGGCCGAAGCCGAGGCACGCATGCGCGCGGCGATGGCGGCGAAAGCCGCTGCCGATGCCGAAGCCAAGGCTCGCGCCGCCGCCGAAGCCAAGGCCAATATCGAAGCGCAGGCCAAGGCCAAAGCGGAAGCGAGCGCGCGCGCCGAAGCGGAAGCACGCGCACGCGCGGAAGCGGAAGCACGCGCGCGCGCTCAGGCCGAAGCGCGCGCACGCGTCGCGCTCGAAGCCAAGATGCGCGCGATGGAGCAGGCGCTCAAGCAGGCCGAGGAACGCGCGAAGCTGGAAAGCGAGGCGCGCGCGCGCGCGGAGGCCGATGCGCACGCGCGCACCGAAGCCGAATCGATCGCGCGTGCCGAAGCCGAGGCACGCGCCAAAGCCGCCGAAGAGGCGATCGCGCAAGCGCAGGCCATGGCGGCCAGCGCCGCCACCGCCAAGGCGGAGGCCGAAGCCCGCATGAAGACGGAAGCCGAAGCGCGCGCCGCCGCGGAGTCGCGCTCCATCGGGCAAACCGAAGACAAGTTCAAGGCCGAAGCCGCGGCGCTCGCGCGAGCGGCGGAAACGGCCCGCCAGGAAGCGCTCGCAAAAGCCGAAGAAGCCGCGCGCGCGCTGGCCGCGGCGGAAGCGCGCATGCAAGCCGAAGCCGAGGCCCGCGCGGCGGCCGAAGCCAAGGCCAATAGCGAAGCCGAGCGCCGCGCGCAGGATCAGGCGGAGAAACTGCAGCACGAAACCGAGTTGCAGATCGCCCGCGAAGAAGCCGAAGCCAAGATGCGCGCCGAATTCCGCGTACTCGAGGAGAACATCCGGCAGTCGCGCGAAGAAGCGCAGTCGCGCGAAGAAACCGAACGCAAAGCGCGCCAGGAGGCAGAGGCGCGCATCGCGGCCGAGCGCAAAGCGCGCGAAGAAGCTGAAGCGCGCGCCGCGACCGAAATCGCCGCCCGCGAAGAGGAAATCCGCAAGGCGCGCATAGAAGCCGAAGCGCGTGCCGTTGCCGAAGCGAAAGCGCGCGAAGAGTTCGAGGCCGAGCGCCGGGCGCGCACGCAAGCCGAAGCCAAAGCCGCCACCGAAATCGCGGCACGCGAGGAACAGTTAAACAAGGCGCGCGCCGATGCCGAGTCGCGGGCGCTGGCGGAAGCCAAGTCGCGCGAGGAAATCGCGGCCGAGCGAAAAGCGCGCACCGAAGCCGAGGCACAGGTCGCGGTCGAGCGCCAGTCGCGCGACGAACTGGTCAGCAAGGCGCGCGAAGAAGCCGAACGCCGGGCACGCGAAGGCGTCGAAGCGCGTATCGCGGCCGAACGCCAGGCCCGCGAAGCAGCCGAGGCCAAGGCGTCGGCGGCGCGCGAGGAAGCGGAGCGCAATGCGCAGGCCGAGCTCGCAGCGCGCGTCGACGCCGAGCGCAAGGCGCGCGAAGAGGCCGAGCGCAAGCGCGAAGAGGCCGAAGCTCAGGCCAAAGCCGCGCTGCAAATCAGCGCCACGGCGGAAAAGCTCGTGCGTGAAGCCGCGAGCAAGGAAACGGCGGTCGCCGAGAAGTCGCGCGACGAGGCGCACAAGATGCGCGACGAAGCGCAGCGCATGCTCGAAACGGCGCGCCTGCAGCACGAGCAAGCGGTGGCCAAGGCGCAAGCCGAAATGACGGCACGGGTGCGCGCGGAACAAAGGGCGATTGCGGAAAAGCGCGCGCGCGCGGCGGCTGAAGACCGCGCCAAGGCGGAAACCGTAGCACGCGTGATGCAGGAACACCAGATGCGGCAAAACGCGGAGCTGGAGATCCAGGCCAAAGTCGAGGCCGAGATCAGGGCCCGCTCGCAAGCCGAGTTCGATTCCGACGTAAAGGCGCGTGCCGAAGCGCAACAGCGTGCCGACGCCGTGGCCGCGCAACGCGCCCTCGAGCAGGAACAAGCATCAGCCAAAGGATTGAAGCTCGCCGTCGCCCGCAAACCCGTCCAATGGGGACGCCTGATCGTCGGCGGCGTGGTCGTGCTGCTCCTCGCGGCCGTCGGCGTTCTGCAGATCATGCCGATGACCGGCTACATCCCGACCGTCGAAAAAATCATCTCCGAGCGGCTGCAGCAGCCGGTCAGCATCGGCGGACTGCGCTTTACGCTGTTCCCGTCCCCGCAACTGAAAATAGAGCGCATCGCGATCGGCGCGGGCCAGGACGTGCGCATCGAAACCGCGCTCATCGCGGTGTCATCGTCGATACTCGATGACAAAAAAGAAATCGACGAAGTCGAGCTGACCGGCGTGGCACTCGATCAGGATGCGATACCACGGCTGGCGGCGTGGGCGCAGGCGCCGGCCAATTCGCGGCTGCAGGTTCAGCGCCTCAGGATCACCGGCATCAAGCTTGGACTGCATGGCACCGAAATTCCCAACCTCGATGCCGCGGTTACGCTGAGCAAAGAAGGCGGCTGGCAGAAGCTCTCCGTGCGCGACCCCAAGGCGAGCATCGAATTCATCCCGCTCAAGGACGCAGGCCAGTATCGCGCGAATTTTATCGCGCGCGCCTGGACGCCGCCGGTCGGTCCACAAGTCGAATTTTCCGATCTCACTGCGACCGCCACGCTGACGCGCGAGCAAGCCGTCATCACGAGCATCGAGGGGCGCGTGTTCTGCGGCGCGCTCAAAGGCACGGTCACCATCCAGTGGAAGACCAATCTCGCGGCGGACGGCGAACTGAATCTCAAAGGCGCCGATCTCGCCAGCGTACTGGCCGGCTTTACGCGCGACTTCGCCGCCAGCGGCACGCTCGACACCACGCTCAAATTCTCCGCGCAGGGCCAGACGCCCGACGAGCTGTTCGCCGCGCCGCATGTCACCGGCACCTTCACGACTCTGAAAGGCGCATTGAACAACATTGATCTCGTACGCGCAATTCAGTCGACGAGCCGCGGCGGCCTGCGCGGCGGCAAAACGCCCTATACCGAAATCACCGGCGACGTGCAGTCCGCCGCCAACCGCATCTCGTATCGCAACTTAAAGCTCGCAGCGGGCCCGCTTAATGCGACCGGCGCGCTGGACGTGTCGCCTGCGGGGGAACTCGCCGGGCGTCTCAACGTTCAGCTCGGCACGCAGTCGGTCTCGATTGCGCGCGGCGTGCTGAACGTCACCGGCGGCATGAAGGATCCTCTGCTCGGCCCGTGATCGCATCATCCGGGGTCCCGTACGCGGCCTCGTCCTCCGCGCAACTCACATAACTCCAACCGAAGGTTCGATCTCGAAATGAGCGTCATCAATCCGTGGTACCAACTCGGCTATGTCATTCCCCATCTCTATACCGACATGGATGCGTACCAGTTCTACCGCATCGCGCCCGAAGGCATGGTGCTGATCACCACCGGCCTGAATCTGACCGAGTACACGCTGGCGAGCGTCGAAAGCAATCTGCCGACGTTGTGGGAACGCTTCGATCTGCTCGCCAGGAAAAGAGCCGACCGGATATCGTTGAGCGGCGTACCGGTCGCCGCGGCGCTCGGGCGCAAGAAAATGCTCGAGATACTCGCCGAGGCGCAGGACCGCACGGGCGTGCCGTGCGACACCGATCTCGAAGCCCACATTGCCGCGTTAAAGCACCTGGGCGCGACCAAAATCGCGATGGCCACGCGGTGGCCGGAAGCCGTGAATTCAGCCTTGACACGTTATTTGGCCGAAGCCGGCATCGAAGCCATCGCCTGCCGCTCGCGCGCGCGCACCCTCGCCGAAAACAAGCTGACGCTGGCGTCCGAAGACCACGAACTCGCGCTCGACCTGGGCCGCCAGGTGCTGCGCGAAGCGCCCGATGCCCAAGCGCTGCTGATGCCCGGCGGCCTGTGGTTTGCCATTTATGCGGTGCCGATACTCGAAGCCGAGTTCGGCCGCCCTGTTCTGCTCAATATCACCTCCACTACCTGGGCCGCGCTGCATGCCGCGGGCCCGCGGATGCTGCAGCGTCCCGATCCGCGCTGGGGCAAAGTGATGGCAAGCGTCTGAGCGGGTCGCGGTCGCTAAAGCTAGGCGCGTGATGCGCGCACGGGATGCGTATCATCAAAAAGTGGGGCGTCAAAATAAAATAGCCGGACGCATCTCGCGGCCAGCCAGCCTCAAACATGCCGATTTGACCTAGCATAATTCCGCGAATGAGAATTCGAAAAACGCCGGCCGTTGGTTTTCTTACGCCAACCCTCAACCGCCCCCTCCAGCAACGCTCCAGAGCGTAGCGACCGCCCGCGCGGATGCGCTATTATTCGGCTTACACGAAAAAACGCCGCGGCAACGCAATAAAGGGGGATTTTTGGATTACGATTTCATGGGCAAGGGCCAGGTCACGGCGCCTGGTTTCGAAGCCGAGGAACTGCGCGGGTTTTCGCGCACCGTCGCCGAAATCGAATGGCTGCTCGTCATCCTGGTCATGCTCTACCAGGTCGTCCAGGGCCGGTCCGACGAGTCGAACGCGCAGATTTACTTCGGCCTGATCGTCTATTCCGCTTTCGTCATCGGCTTCCGCTATTTCAACGTGTACCGCACGGAATCGCGCTGGAAGCTCGCGATAGAAACCTGGGTGATGATTATTTTCATCACGTGGATCATATACAACACCGGCCGCCTCGACAGCCCTCTCACCAATCTTTACCTGCTGACGATCATCACGTCGGCGCTGACGCTCGGCAAGCTCATCACGCTGCTCGAGATGGCGCTGATCGCCGCCTGTTACATCTTAATCGGCTACTCGACCACCGACGACTCGCTGTTCTGGGTCACCAATGCCGGCGATTTCATGACGCAGCTGGCGCCCATGCTGCTCGTCGCCTACATCACGACGATGCTGTCCGCCGACATCCGCACGGCCTTGTCGCGCA